>NZ_BROD01000001.1:2788269-3098076 GCF_024345225.1 Clostridium sp. TW13 | reverse complement strand
GATAAGTACCTCCTTAATGCCAGATACTTATGTTTTGCCTTCTAAGCCACAAATAATTCCTAAGCAATTCTATCTAGGAAACTATATAACTGCATGGAAGGGTGAAAATTTTTCAATATATTTTTTCAACAGCGTATTTGTAACTGTTGCTGCCACAGTATTAACTATTTTTGTATCATCACTATCTGGTTATGGATTTGCAAGGCTTAATTTTCCTGGTAAGAAGATAATTTTTAACATTTATATATTCTCACTTATGATGCCAGCAGTTCTTGCATTAATATCACAATTTACAATATTACAAGGATTACATTTAGTTGATACGTATACAGGTTTACTGCTTTTATATGTTAGTGGGGGAATAGCGGGGAATACCTTCTTCTTAAAAGGTTTCTTTGAAACCATTCCAAGAGAATTAGAGGAATCAGTAATAATGGATGGAGGCAACAAGTGGAGTATATATAGAAATATAATATTACCACTGTCAAAACCAGCACTTGCCACTATGGCGATAGGTACATTTTCAGGAACTTGGATGGAAGTGTTTACAGCATTAACAGTAATAAAAACTCAATCAAAACGAACACTTCCTATAGCAATAAAACTGCTTCAAAATGGAAAAGCCACTCAATGGGGTGTGATATTTGCCGCAGCTATATTAGTTTTAATACCTATAATAGTTATATTTATAGTGTTTAATAAACAGTTTATAAAATCTGGTGGAAGTGAAGGAGCTGTAAAAGGTTAGAGACTTGTACCACTTCATTAAAAATACTTATGTGATTGCTATTTTACAGGCAAAGGCTTAGGAATATAGATTTCATAATGAAGTGGTTAAATTTAAGCATCTACTAATTTAGTGAAAATTGTTGTTAAAATTCAAATGAGGCATCTGAAAATAAGTAACAAGTCCCAATCCGTGGCATATGGAATTACTTATTATTTTAGGATGCTTGAGCTTGAAGTAATACAACTTATGAAGGAGGGGGATTACTTTGAAGAAAAAGTTTATTGCAGCTGCATTGGTGATACTTTGTATTGCAGGTGGATGCATAGTTTACAAGCTAAAAACCTTTAGTGTAGAAGATAGTACTAAGGTTTCAAAAGGTGGAAAGCTTATAAGTGATGTTTATACTGATAAAGCTAGGTACAATCCAAAAGATAGTGTCAATGTTAAGGTTGAACTGGATAATAAGCTTGATAAAGGATATAAAGGTTCAGTGGAGATATATTTTAAACACTTAAATAATACAGTGGAAAAGAAAAAATTAGAGGTTTCTTTAAATAGCAAAGAAAAAAAGACCTTGGATATTTCTTGGAACGCTCCTTCAGAGGACTATAAGGGCTATCTTGTAGAGGTATATGCAACTCATGGGATTACTGTAGATGATAATAGAAATACTGCTGTAGATGTTTCATCAACTTGGGATAAGTTTCCTAGGTATGGCTATATAGCTGAGTATCCTGATCAAAGTAAGGATAAGTCTGAAAGCATAATAAATAATATAAATAAATTTCATATAGATGGCTTACAATTTTATGATTGGCAGAACAAACATCAAAAGCCACTTCCAGGAGATGAGTCCAATTTGACAAAGTCTTGGAAGGATATAGCCAACAGAGATATATATTTTGAAACCGTAAAGGATTATATCAATTTGGCTCATAGTAAGAACATTAAAGCTGGAAATTACAATCTGATTTATGGAGCATATACAGATTATCAGAAGGATGGAGTAAAACCAGAATGGGGAATATATAAGGATAGTTTCCATAGAGAGCAGGATGGCTATCCACTTCCAGATGGATGGGCTTCTTCTATTTCTATATTTAATCCAGCAAATAAAGATTGGCAGAACTATATATATAGTAAGGAAAAAGAGGCTTTCAAAGTATTAAACTTTGACATATATCACATGGATACCTTAGGAAATAGGGGGATTACCTTTGATTATAATGGAGAGTCTGTTGATCTTCCCAATACTTATGCTGATTTTATTAACAATGCAAAGAGTACTTTAGGAGTTGGAGTAGTTTTTAATACAGTTAATAGATATGGCTTGGAGCAGGTTGCAAAGTCAAATGTAGATTTTCTTTATTCTGAACTTTGGCCTACAGACTATCCTAATTATTATAATTTTAAAGAAACTGTTGATAAAGGCTATGAATTAACTTCTGGAAAGAAAAGTACAGTTATAGCTGCATATATGAATTATGGTTCAGCAGGAATGCCAGGAGTATTTAATGAGAATAGCGTTAGGTTAACTGATGCTGCTATATTTGCTGCTGGTGGTGCACATATAGAATTAGGTGATACAGGTATGCTTGGAAGGGAGTATTTCCCTAATAAAAATTTGAAAATGCCAGACTCATTGGTAGCTGCAATGAGAAATTATTATGATTTTTTAGTTGCTTATGAAAACTTGTTAAGAGATGACTTAAAGGATAGCAAAAATCCTGTGAGTCTTACTGGTATTAATACAAGTAGTGATGGACAAGCAGATACTGTTTGGACTTATGCAAAAGAAAAAAAGGGATATGAGGTTGTACAGCTTATAAATCTTTTAGGAATGAAGAATGAAGCATGGAGAGATGATGGAGCAAATTACGATGCGCCTTCATCAAAGAAAGACTTAAAGCTTAACTATACAATTAAAGAAGGTAAAGTAAAAGGTGTTTATCTAGCTTCTCCAGATATTAATGGGGGGAAGCCAATTAAATTAAAATACAAAACTACAAAAGAAGGAGAGAATACTAAGCTCCAAATAGAGGTTCCAGAGCTTCAGTATTGGGACATGGTATATGTTGAAAAAGAATAAAAATAGGAGGTACGAAAATTGATTATTAAAGATATATATCCAGCAAAAGCTCAATTTAAAGTCGGAGAAAAAATAAGTATAAATGTAGAACTAGAAGGGAAATTTGAATCAGAAATACTTAAATGCAAAGTATATAGACTCCATGAAGAAGTTCGTATTTTAGAGATATCTTTGTCTAGTAAGCAAGAGAATGTTACATTTGAATTTGATGTAGATAATCAAGAAAAATTAATTTCTGGATATGGGGTTGAGGTTGAGCTTTATCATGAAGGTCAAGTGCTACAGAAATTGAGCACAGCCTTTGATATTCTGCCTTCTTGGAAGTATGCTCCTAGATATGGATTTTTAGCTGATTTTTCTAAAACAGATTTAGATGATAAAGAAGATTTGAAGGAAATGAACAAATTTCATTTAAATATAGTTCAATATTATGATTGGATGTATAGGCATCATGATTTAATACCTAAATCAGATATATTCATAGATCCTTTGCAAAGGGAACTAAGCTTATCTACAGTGAAAGATAAGATTGATTTGTCACATAAATATGGTATGGAGGCAATAGCTTATGGTGCAGTTTATGCCTCTGCACCAGAGTATTACAAAAAGAATAAGGATTTAGGTATTTACAAGAACAATGGAGATATATATGGTTTTGGAGATTTTCTTTATATGATGGATATATCTAGAGAAAATAAGTGGCATGACCATATAATTAATGAATTTCATAAGGTAATAAAGCTTGGATTTGATGGAATTCATATGGATCAATATGGTTTTCCAAAGGAAGCTATAAGCAGTGCCAATGGGAAAAGAGCAGTAAGAAATTTAAGAGAAGATTTCCCTAATCTTATCAACGATACTAGAAATTATATAGAGGAAAGTGGGGAAAAGGTAAGCCTAATCTTTAATGCAGTAAATAACTGGCCAGTAGAAACTGTAGCAAAATCAGAGGAAGATGCAGTGTATATAGAAGTATGGCCACCAAATGACACTTATCAAGATTTATATAATCTTATTACAAATGCTAAAAAATATGCTCCTGAGAAGCAAGTTATCTTGGCTGCTTATATGAAGCCATTTTTAGAGGAATTAAATATTCCTGTAGAGCAAGCCGAAAATGCAACCTTGTTAACAATGGCTACGATTTTTGCCAGTGGAGGTTTCCATTTACTTTTAGGTGAAAATAGAGGAATACTTGATGATCCTTATTATCCTAAATATAGAACTATAGAGAATGAGGAATTTAACAAAAAACTTAGAAATTACTATGATTTTATGGTCAAATATGAAGAACTTCTCTTTGACTTTGACCTGATAGATACAAGTATGATAAATACTGGAGGAATAAATACAGAATATGTAGTTAGAGGAGTGCAAGCTTCTCCAAAGGCAGAGGCAGATAAGGTTTGGTCATTAATAAAGGAAAAGGCACAGTTTAAAGTTATTAACTTAGTAAACTTTAAAGAAATTCAAGATATGAATTGGAATGAGCCTAAGGTAAAACTTCCTTCAAAGGTGGAAAACATAGAAATGTCAGTACTTACTTGTAATGATGTGAAGGGGATATACCTAGCTTCTCCAGATTTTGAAGATGGAAAGGCTGTAAGATTGAATTTCAATTATGCTGAAGGTGATCAAGGAAATGAGATAAGATTTGTAGTGCCTAAGCTTGAAATATGGGATTTAATTTATATAGTGTATTAGTATTAATGTTCAGTTAAATAGAAGATGTTTTATAACCCAAAGTCCCCATTAAGGGGATTTTTTTATTCTTTAGGATATTATAATAAAATCAAATTTGTGGATACCATATAAAAGAGGTTATCTGATTAGGTTGTGTATGGATAGTGAATTGTATATATGAAAATAAAATAATTACAGCAATGCTTTGAGTTCCTCAAGACCATCCTTTATTTCTGCCCTTGAGAAGTTACATTTACTTAGCTTTTCATCACTGTACTCATTAATCTGCCTATAAAAATCAAGAGCTATTTCATAAACCTTCTTTGAATGTCTATCATGCATAGAATCAAATATAAGATCTTCTGCTTCATTAATTTTGCCTTCATATAAGAATTTCTTTACCATCATTTCTAAAAGATCATCTGCTGAAAGTTTTACATCGTGATTCTCATCTTCTATCTTACTTGTGACAGCATTCTTTCCAGCAACAAATCCAACTATCATATTTCCGATAGATTCACAAAGTCTTTTTATATAATCTTGTTCAAACATAATGTTCCCCCCAACAATAACTATACTAAATCAAAGTAGTACATGTGTTTTTAATTGTTTTACAGCATTTTATTAAGTTTCTGTATTCATTCTTTCTAAATGTACTGCAAATTTCATTCTGTGATTTATATTATAAGCGTATCATAGTTCTAATAATTTTTATAGTTAAAAATGGATTATAGTCCACTTTTTACATTAGGTGTGTAAGATTTTATTATTATAGACAGTAAAAATACAAGGATGTATTGTCTAAACACTGAAATATTTAAGTAATATTAAATTTAAATCTAAATTATTGTAACCTTTTGGTATATACTAAAAAGTTTTACTTACATAGATAAATTTTTTTGTGTTAAAATATAAGAGTAATATTAATAGGAAGTATATATAATTTATAAATTAAAAATGTTTACTATAGTTAGTGTGAATTATTACTAAAATATTATATTATATTTAAACAAGTATAGAGGAGGTCGATGAAATGTTTAATATTGGAGATTTAGTTTTTTACTCTAGAGAAGGTATTTGTCGTGTAGATGATGTATGTGAAAAAAATATTACAGGTGTGAAAAAAATATATTATGTATTGCATCCCATGGAAGAGTGTAAATTAAAAATAAGCATACCTGTAGACAATGAAAAAGTACTAATGTTACAAATTTTAAATAGGCAGGAAGCAGAAGAAATTTTAGAATCGTTTAAAACTTATGGTATAGGATGGATAGAAGAAAATAAAGAACGGAGTCAAGTATATTCAGAGATAGTTAAAAAGGGAAATCGTAAAGAAATTTCTATGATAGTCAATACTATGATGAGAGAAAAGAGTATGGTAGAGCTTAATGGAGGAAAATTATACGAAAAGGATAAGAAATTTTTAGATACAATACAAAGTATGCTTTTTAGAGAATTAGCATTGGTATTAGAAAGGACTTTTGAAACAATAAATGAAGTAGTTCTTAAATATATTAGAGAGAGTCAACAAATAAATTTGGACGTGAGAATATTATAAAAAGTATGAAGAACATATAAAAAAGGACTAGAAGCCACACATGAAGCAAGAAAGTAGGTAAAATAGGGAAGAAATTTTTTTGGGAATATTAGTTTTGTAAAATTGAATTTTTATAAATTTTATATTGAAAAATTTAATATAGCTATTGAGGTGAATGTTGCAAAAAGATATGCACCTATAACAGAGACAGCAGATGGGTTTTGTGCAATGTAAGCGTAGATAGATACCATATTAGTGGTAGACATCTATGCTTAGTTTGTGTAAAACCAATCTATCTACTGTCTCCTTTTTTGTGCTTTTTGGAACACATTATAAATAAGTTTTATTCAAATATATCCTTTAAGCTAATCTTTAAATCAGCGAATACTGTGCTTACATATTCTCTCCTTCCATTATATCAAAATAAGCAAGGCATTATAAGCTATATGCAATGTTATTAAGAAGTATTTATTTAGAACCTAAATGTACGACTTATTTATCTTGACCTCCAGAACAATGTGAATTAAAATCTAATTGGGTACAATAATGGTTTATAATGTATAATAAATAAAAAATTAGTGGCTAATTTAAGAAGGTTTGGAGGGGCTACATGGGATATAAAATAATAAGCGGTAGATACGAAACAGGGACACTATCACAACAAATGGGATATAATCAGTTATTTGGAGAAGAGAGAATACAAGAGAAATTTGATTTGTACTTTCACTGGTTTAATATTGTCCATGAGATAGGACACATTATTCTAGATATTCAAAAAATTGATATGAATAAGGTTGATGAAGAGTTATTTGTAAATAGTTTTGCTGTTTCTTATTGGCGAAGTGTAGATACTTGCAACAATTTAACAAAAGTAAAGTGTATGATTGAGGATATACTTAAATGTATGCCAAACCTGATTCCACAGGAGATAACTTTTAAGGAATTTTTTAAGAGTATTTGGGGAACTGAGCAGATGAATTCTGTTATGATGTATGGCTATTTCCAAATGTCATGTGTTTCAGAAGCTTTCAAATCCAATAAATCACTATCTGATTTATTATTAGAAGCTGGATACGAAAATATTGATGAATCTGCATTTAAACCATATAACGAAGAAGTTAATTCAAAAAATGCTAATAAAGTATTAAGTCAATGTATAAACAATTTAAATGATGTAGGGGTAAAAATTAATGATGTTAGTATTGAGTTGGTAGATAACCCTGAGATACAGTGCTGCAAGCCTGTATGATTAAAATGTAGGATACACTCTTGTGAAATTATTAATTAAAAAATAGGATGGAGACACACATTTTGAACGCAGAAAATAAAAAAATAAAAGTACTAAAGCGTAAAAGAAATCTTTGTATACTATTGATACTTATCGCGGCTACTGTAGGTATTACCTTTATAGCCACTTCGAATAAAGATGAAATAGACAATACAGCTTATACAATGAATTTAGGATCTAATATACATATCCAAAGTAAAATGAGTATAAAAATAGAGCCTAAAGCAGAGGTTAAAAAAGAAAATAAAATAGAGCCTAAAGTAGAGGCTAAAAAAGAAGATAAAAAAGAAGTTAAAGATATAGTTAAGAGCAATTTTGTGATAAATAATACTGGAGGAGTACCAGTAATTTGTTATCATTCTGTAGTTAGTGATTCTTCAAAAAGAGGACCTATTGCTATTCCAAAAGAGAGGTTTAGGCAACAACTTAAAACTATCAAGGATGCTGGTTTTATAACATTAACAATGTCGCAATTAAATGATTATCTATTTAAAGGTAAGTCCATTCCACCCAAAAGTATAGTAATAACATTTGATGATGGTTATATAGATAATTATACTAATGTGTTTCCAATATTAAAGGAATTACATATGAATGCAACAATTTTTGTTGTATCTAGTAGTTTGGATGGTGCTCGGTTTATGACTCCTAATGAAGTGAAAGAAATGAGTGATTACGGAATTGACATAGAATCACATACAGTTTCTCATAATAGACTATCAGGTTTATCGTATGAACAACAATTTAAAGAGCTCAAAAATTCTAAGGAAGCTATAGAAAAAATTACTGGAAAACCTGTTATTTCAATTGCTTATCCAGAGGGTAAATATAATAAAGATACTAAAAAAGCTTTTTTAGCATCTGGATATAGTATGGGATTTACTACAGCAAGAGGTTATGCAGAGA
This sequence comes from Clostridium sp. TW13, assembly GCF_024345225.1. Taxonomy (NCBI): domain Bacteria; kingdom Bacillati; phylum Bacillota; class Clostridia; order Eubacteriales; family Clostridiaceae; genus Inconstantimicrobium; species Inconstantimicrobium mannanitabidum. Next base: position 3,089,837 of record NZ_BROD01000001.1, on the reverse strand, counting down.
GAAGAGATAGTTCTACAGAGTTGAATAGAATATGCGTAGATTATACCTATGGAAGTAGAGATATAGAAAATATATTGAATTACGTAATTAGATAACAAAGTATTAATAAGTTAATATTGTGATTGATGCTAGCAGCACTAATTTGAATAGTGCTGCTTTTTTTATATTTTTGTTATGATTTAATTTGAGCTATATCTGAGCGTGAATGCCTAATAGATTAGATTGATTTATAAAAAGAGCCTATTATTTAAGTTAAGCAAGAATAGATGAAGTTTGCGATGAAAAGGGCAATATTAAAAGACAAACATGGTAGAGTAAAGGTATATTCTACAGCATAAATATTTTTTATGGAGTGGTAACTAAGGATATAACCATATTTATGCATATGTATTTTAATATTAATAAAAGGGAGGATTTATCATGGGAAGGAAAAAAAGAATAACATCAATATTAACTTTTTTAGTAATGATATTTACTTGCACTTTTAGCAATGCTTCTTTAAAAGCTTTTGCTACAGAAACAAAAGGAAAAGCAACAAAGATTTCTATCAGTGCCTTTGCACAAAATACTACTGATGATTGGACTTGGATGAGTATGGGAGATGCGGCTTATTTATTATATCAGGATTCAATCAATTTGAATGCTGTAAATACTTCTAATGCTTTTGCAAAAGCAAATAGTAGTGCAAATTTTGGAATTAATATTGTTGATGAAAACCTCGCAGATGGTGACTCCAATATATTGAATTTTCATATAGGAACTATCACAATTAAAGCTACTGGCTACGATGATATTATAGTTAATTTAAATAAAGACTATTCAGAACACAATGTAGCATCAAAAGTTTCTTGGGGGCTTACAGGAAATAATACACAAGTTTTATTAAATGATTATTTACCAAAGGATGGAACAGCAAAAGTAAATTATCTACAAAAGATCACAAGTGTCACAGCTGATAGTACACTAACAGAATATCAGTATATAAAGGCAACCCCACAAGAACCAGAATTTCCTGCTGACTATAAGCACCCAACAATTATGAGAGGTCTTTCTGCTATGGATTTAGTAAAAGATATGAAGGTTGGTTGGAACTTGGGAAACACTTTGGAAGCTGCTGGTGGAGAAACTGGATGGGGAAATCCTGTTACAACTAGAAAAATGATAGATACCTTAAAAAATGCTGGTTTTAATACAATTCGTATTCCAGTAAGATGGGACGAGCATTATACTGATAATAACTATACCATTGATTCTGCATATATGGCACGTGTTGAAACAGTTGTAAACTATGCACTTATTAATAATATGTATGCAATTATTAATATTCATCACAACAAGATACAAGGAGAAATGAATGAAGCAAATAAGGACAGCGTTATAAAAGAAGGAAGTGCTGTATGGAATCAGATTGCAAATCATTTCAAAGATTATGGGGATAAATTAATATTTGAAACAATAAATGAACCAAGAAACGCTGATGATTGGACAGGTAATTTATCATACTATAATGTTGTAAATGAATATAATGCAAAAACACTTTCTGTAATACGTGCAACTGGTGGAAACAATGAAAAGAGACTTGTAATGATACCTACTTATTGTGCTGCATCAGACTATGACAAAGTTTCTGCAATGGTAGTGCCAAAGGATGATAATGTAGCTGTATCTATTCATGCATATATACCATATAATTTTGCTATGAATACAACTTCTGGTGCTACAACTACTTTTGGAGATACTGATAAATCATATATATACAAAATTTTTAGATTATTAGACAAATCATTTAAGCAAAAAGGAATTCCTGTTGTTTTGGGAGAGTTTGCTGCTACAGACAAAAATAATTTACAAGATAGGGTTAACTTTGCAAAATATTATCTACAGGTAGCAAGTAGTTATGGTATACCTTGCTTATGGTGGGATAATAATGCATATAATCCCAATAAAACTGATTCAATGGGGCTTCTAAATAGAAAAACTCTTAAATTTGTTTATCCAGAAATAGTACAGGCATTGTTGGATGGCTGGAGTAATCCAATAGACAATTCTAATTGTGATGCAAATGTAATGTTTAGTGGCACAGCAACTTCTTCAAATTGGGGACAGGCACTTTCATTTTATAGTGGTTTAGATTTTGTTGATACTGATTTTTCAAACAAATTAACTATAGCTGTAGAGTATGCAAGCAACAAAGCTCCTCAATTAATTTTATCAGGTAATTTAGCAGGTACAAATTGGGTTCAGGTGAATCCATCAACAACTAAATCAAATGGAACTAATAATATAGCGTATTTTACACTTGAAGATATGGTGAATGCATATAGAAAAGCTCTTTCAAACTATGATAGTTATGGAAAGACATTACCAGGACTTCAGACTATTTATGTTGGAGATCAAGGTGAAAATCTTACTGTAACAAAAGTTTACAAAATGCCATTAGCCATATTAGGAGATTTAGATAGTAATGGAGTAGTTAATGCTGTTGACGAGCAATTAATGAAAGAATATCTTTTACATTCAAATGTAAATATAAACAAAGCTAATGCTGATATGAACGGTGATGGGGTAATTAATATTATTGATTTTATAGCATTAAACAAGCTATTGCATAGTTCAAAGGCAGCATAAATATAATTTGAGTTTTGCAGATTGATTTTCCTGAAAAGGTATAGAAAATAAATATATAGAAATAATAATTGTAGTAAAAATTACTATATTTATTTAGTTTGACTCCACCCTTTGGGTGGAGTTTATAATGTAATAAAGGAGGCAGGAAGTGGATAATCAGATTAAAATAAATGATTTTGTTAAGCTGACTAGAAGTACATTAAAAACTGTTTTGTATTATCATAAAATAGGCCTATTGCAAGAACCCAAACGATCTTCAAGTGGTTATCGTTTGTATGGAGCAGAAGAACTTGCTCAAATGAGAATGATCCAACATTTCAAAAAATTAGGTCTAAATTTAAAGCAAATAAAAGAAATATTAGGAGATACAAAAAGCAAAAGTAATTTAACAGAAGTATTGAAGTCATTGCAGCATGAGCTTTTAGAAGAAAAAAAGAACATCGAAATTCAATTATCCAAGATAGACGTATTATTAAATCAAGAAACAGTCCTTCTTGAAAAAGCTTCCTTTGAACCAGAAGCATTTCAAACTATTACAGAAATATTAGGCTCAGCTCAAGATAAAAATCATGTCCAAGCATCTTCTGAATTACTTGAACAACGGCGCAATGTTTTTGGTATCTTAGAAGATTTTCAGTGGGGAGAAGATTACAAAGAAAATTTTATAGCAATAGCTGAATATTTTAAATTGCATCCTGAACAATATAAAGTAGCTTTAGAGTTTGGCAAACGTCTCACTAAGTTAAAAGAAATGTCTGAAGAAGATCCGGAAATTGAAATTTTGGCTAGGGAAGGTGCAGAATTTATAAAGAGTATACCTTTTCTCAAGGAAATGTTATGTGATAAGTCTGGGTTTGGAATAAGTTATGAGAATTTATTTAATGAGATGGCAAAGGAAGTTCTCTCACCAGCACAAATGAAGCATAAGTATCTTATACAAAAATATCTTAATTATCAGCCATCAAGTGAAACTTGATTCAGGTGGGGTGTATCCCAATCTGAATCTTAGTTGAACTTATCCAGGAGCGTGCAGCCGTTATCTCCAACTTAAAGAAGTTGGAGTGTTACGGATGCTAGCTATCGGATAAACATACAACAGATAAGAGGAGGAAATCTCTATGGAGAATAATATTGATAAATCAAAGTTCAAAATATATTTAGTTCCAATAGTTCTAATGATAATCATGTGGTTCATCTTGTTCATTCCAGCAGGAACAATAAAGTTTTGGCAAGCATGGATTTTATGGGGAGAATTTTCTTTGATGACTTTTTTTATAGCAGTGTATTTTTCAAAAAAGAATCCTGAATTTTTAGAAAGAAGAGCAAAAGTTCAAGAAAAAGAAACTTCTATAAAAGCACCTGCAGTTTTTAAAATATTTTATTTAGGCTTTATTTTGCCTGGTATTGATTTTCGTTTTAATTGGTCTAATGAGCCATTATGGCTAGTAATTGCATCAAATATAATTGTATTTGGAGCATATATTTTTATATTTTTTGTTTTCAAACAAAATGCTTATGCTTCAACAGTTATTCAAGTAGAGAATAAGCAACAGGTTATTACAAAAGGTTTTTACGCAATAATTCGTCACCCAATGTATTTAGGAATGTTAATAATGTCACTGTTTATGCCATTGGCCCTTGGGTCTTATTTTTCATTGATACCTATGCTTTTTATAATACCTATAATTTCATTTAGAATAAAAAGTGAAGAAGAACTTCTTTTAAGAAACCTTAATGGATATAAAGATTATTGTTTAAAAACACCTTATCGAGTTATTCCGTTAATTTGGTAGTAAATTGATGGAGCATGTATAATCCTATCATGAAATCACGACATTTATGTCGTGATTTTTTATTCTTTAGGATATGATAATAAAATCAAATTTGAGGATAACTTATAAAAAAGGTTATTTGATTAAGTTGCGTATGGAAAAAGAATAAAAAAGAAACCTTTAAGGTAGGTGCAAAAAAATGTCCAATCCACTGTTTATAATGAATACATAATCAATAAATTGAAATAAGGGGAGAACAAAAAATGAAAAGAAAAATAATATCATTATCAGTTATTGCAATATTAATATTAAGTCTTATAGGATGTGGACAAGATAAAAAAGTCGCTACACAGCAGTTAGATACAAACAAAGTAGAGACTACTAAAGATAAAGATTCTGAGCAGACAAAAGGTAAAGCTGAAAATGAACCATCAAAAACGACTCAAGCAGAAGCTAATAAGAATGAAAATCTTGATTCAGAAAAAGATAATGGTAAAAATGCAATACCAAAAACAAATAATAAAACTAGCGATGTAAATGTACAAAAACAAGCTAAGGCAAATATTTTCACTAATGAACAACCAATTTTTAATGAGGGATGTGTAAATATAAATCCAAGCAAAGTATATTATGATGGTAATTCATTGGTGGTAGAGGCTTACGTTACAAATGCGTTGGATAGTACTATCTTCAATATACAAGTAGATAATTTTATTTTAGCTAATAAATCAGGGGTAATAGCTAGCGATGCCTTTGGAGCTATGAAAGGTGCTTCAATAGGACCACATCAATTTATTAAATGGACTTTTAAATTTGCTGCTGATAGCATAAAGAAACAAAATGCTGATTTAAGTTATTTGGAATATAGAAGTAATACAAGATATAACTTTCAATAATAAATGAATGATTAAAGGAGAGTAGGAGCATGTTAATTGTATTTGTAATTATGATACTTGTAGGAATAAGTTTAGTTGTAAGTGGACTCGAGGCAGTTTCAGTGAAATCACAGTCATATAACCAATGTGACTATGAAAGTTATACTAATCAAAATGAAGAGCAATTTAGATTATTTAATGAAGAAGTACAAAGACAGCAATCTCAACAGTTTGTAGAAGAAATGCAAAGACAGCAAGATCATCAGTTTATTGAAGAATCATTGAAAAGCGTAACACCATTTGAATTGGGTGGACATGATATGATGCAGGGAAATTCATTCAATAATGGGATGTTTTAAGATACTCGGAAGAGTATCTTTTTATTTTTATATAGAAACTGTCTATTAAGACAAAGTTTTCACAAAGTATACTAATAAGTGTTTTTTAAGCTCGAAATTTGATATAATTTAAAGAAGAAATATGAAAAATTGAGGTGTATATGAGTTTAAAAGAAAGAAATATAAACAAAATTTTAGAACAATTTAAAAAGAATTCAAAACTAACTTTAAACGATATACAAATTTTATTGGATGTTAAGGAAAGAAACGCTAAAAATTATATTAGATATTTGAAAGAGTACGGTTTTAACATTAATTGTGAAAAAGGAATATATTCATTAGGAAGTATAGATGAATCACAAGCCAAAGTTATAGATAAAGATGTTATTAGAGAGATAGAAATACTGACTATAGTTGGTATTAATGATGGGATTTTTAATAGAAAGCAGTTGGTTAATGAAATTAGAAACAGCTTTTGTGATGAAGAAGCAGTAAGTGAAAAAACTTTAATAAGAGCTATAAAAAAATGTGAAGATAAAAAAATAATTAAATTAGAAGATGAAAAATACAGATTATTATTAAATATTAGTAATTTGTATAGTATTTCATATGAGGATATTTCTAAATTTGTTGATAAGTGTGAAGCATATAATACATCAACCCCATTTTTTATTCAAACTAAGAAGCTAAAAGAAAAGGTTGCAGTACAGTGTGATTATAAAGGTTGGGAATATTCTGTTTTTAGTTTAGGAAGAGAGTACCAACGTAATAATTTTAAAAATTTTTTCGAAAAAATTAATAAATATGATTATAAACATAAAAAGCTTAAGATTGAATATAAATCCCAAATTGGAAGCTTATGCGCAATTATAGAAGTTTGCACATTCTACTATAGTTGGGATAAAGATAAAATCTATATTATTTGTAAAAATGGCGGTAATACAATTTTAATAAACACTGATACTATAACTGACATTCAAGAAATAGAAGAAAAAAATTATTTTTTTAAAGATAAAGAAGTAGTTGATAAAGTAAAATTAATGTTCCAAGCTTCTTTATCAACTCCATATAAAGTAAAAGTTGAGTTTGATAATGTGTTTAATATTAATGATAAATTACAGAGACTTAGTAAGAGTAGATATAATAGTAAATTAATAGCTTTAGATAATAAATTGATTTATGAAGATGAAATTTGTGGTTTGTATGATTTTGCTAATTATTTAAGAAGATTTGGATATTCATGTAGAGTGATTGAACCTGTAGAGCTAAAGAATATAATGAAAAATACATATGAAAGAATACTTGAAAATTACGGAGTGAATTCAGATGAGTAATAATGAACATAATGATTTATTAAATATTATAGCTATTATTGCTAATAGAAATGAAGATGGATGTACAATTGAGAGTTTGCATGAGATAACAAAATTGCCTAAAGATATCATTAGAAGTAATTTGAATCAAATTTCTAATAACCCAGAAATATATTTTAAGTATCAGCCTTATGAAGAAGATGGTGTATGGAGGATAGATAGTCATCTTGATGAATTTGAGGATGTTTATATTATGTGTTTAGATACATTTGAGAAAAGTATTTTTGATATGATAATTAGTTCATCTAAGAACAATAAGTTAGATGTTATTATTGGTAAACTATATGGTACAAATGAGTATGAAAAAGATATTCCGCTAATAGGGATAGCTATATATGAGAGAAAAATTATTAATGCAAAATATAAAAATAATAAAAATGAAGTTTATGAAATGAAAATTGAGCCATTAGCTTTAGTATATTATGAATTTGAAAATAAGTTTTATTTATTAGGTCAATACAATAATAAGCTTATGACTTATAATTTGGAAAGACTTATAGAAATAAATATTACTAATGAAAAATTTAAGGACAAGCTAAACATTGATTTTGATAAATATTTAGCTAATATATGGGGAATGGAGTCAGGTGATAGAGTAAAGGTTAAGGTGAAATTTTTAAAAGAGGCTAATGTTGAAGAAAAGGTCAAAAGAGATCTACAAAGACGAATATATAAAACCATAGATGATTATGATGATTATTTTATATATTGTGATGAGGTTATAGGAATTAATAGCTTTAAACAGTGGTTAAGAAGCTTTGGAAGTTCAGCTATAGTACTAGAGCCAAAGGAACTAAGGGATGAAATCATTGATGCTGTTAAAAAAGCATTAAGATATTATAAGGATTAGGGGAGAAAATAATGGGCAAAGAATTATATGAAAAAAGTTTAAATAAGTATAGTGATAAAGAAACAGTGTTAAAAAAGTGGATTGAATTAAATAAGAGGCTTAATAAAAATAAGAATTCTACCTATTATAGTAGGACAATATTAGATGCTCAGGGATTAATAGAATATGTAATTGATAATGTACTAAAAGATGAAAATGGAAATATTCCAAGTAGAGATGAAGACGGAAGGTATTATGGAATTATAGACAAGTTAATTATGACAAGAGAACATGGAAAGATAGTACCTGATAATTTAATTAGTAGATTAAAAAGAATTAAGTATTATAGAAATGTAGTTGCACATAGCACTAAAACCATTATTGATGAACTAGTAGATTATAATAAAACAGAAGAGGCTTTAGCTGTATATGGAGAAATATTGAGTTGTTTAGGCTTTTTAGAGAGAGAAGATATAGTAGTAGCAGTGGATAAGCTTAAGTCTGAAGTTGGAGATGTTATTGATGAATCAGTTGCTTTAGATGAGTTTATAGGAGAAGGGGCTTCGGGGAGAGTATTTAAAGCTTACCATAAAAGATTGGGCATAAATGTAGCTATTAAGGAGATTAAGCACAATACGGTTGACTCAGATATTATTGAAAATGAAAAGAAAATTTTAGTTTCCTTGAAGCATAAAGGAATTCCTAATATTTATGATGTTATAGCAGAAAACAGAACACATTATATAGTAATGGAATATGTAGAAGGTACAAATTTAGAAGAATTTATTAATAAAATAGGAGTACCTTCTTTAAAAGTATTAATAGATATAGGTAAGCAATTATGTGATATTATAGAGTATTTGCATGAGAAAAATGTAATTTATAATGATTTAAAACCAAGCAATATATTGCTTGACAATTATAATAAAGTATCATTAATTGATTTTGGAGTATCCTATGATGCTAATAATAGTTTAAAATCAACAAGTGGATATTCAGGTACATACGTTTATTCATCTCCGGAACAATTAAGGGGAGAGATAGATTCAAGTGACAATGACATCTATTCATTAGGAGCCACATTATATTATATTAGCGAAGGTGAGGATCCTATAGTTTCACAGGAGCAAAGATTTAGAAAAAGTACAGATAAAGGAATAATTAATATAATTGAAAAGGCAATGGCTTATAATAAAAGTAACAGATATGCTTCTGTGAAAGATTTGAAAGAAGATTTAATAAGAGTCGAAATTGGCAAGAATCCATTGATAAAGGCAAAAGATATAAGTAAAAATAAAGTGGTGATAATAGCAGCAAGTATAATTATAGGTTTGGTATTAGTTGCAGGCGGAAGTATTGGGATATATAGAACTTTAACTACTGATAAAAATAACTCAAATAATGCAAGTATAGAATTGAATGGTAATAAAAGCGATAAAAACCAAGAAAGTGATAAATCAAATAGTAGTAATAATACAAAAGATACATCTAGCATTCAAAAAAATAGTAATGATAATATTAGTAATAAGGATGAGAATGATAAAAAAGAATCTAACATTCAATCAGTTAATAAATCAGCTAGTACATTTAATGGAAAGTTAGTAGCAAAGTTAAGTAATTATGAGATTGATGGTAAGGATATTACAGTAAATGTAAGTATTACTAGCAACTATAGTAAAGAAATACGTTTCTGGCCAAATGGAATTTATATGATGAATGAAAATGGTAAAAGATTTGCTATAGACACTTATAAGCATTTAGAAAAGGGAGATGGTCAATTTATTTTAGCGCCAGGGGAAAGTAGAGATTTTTCATTTTATTTAACTAACTATAGTGAATCTAATTCTCTTACTTTTAAACTAGATCAAATTTGGTGTATGGGACCTGATAGTATGAAAAACAAGATTGAGATTAAGGCTAAATAGGTGTCAAAAGAAGTTGTAAGATAAAAATATTAATAAAAAGATAAATAGTAAAGCTAATATCCTTAATTATATATGGATATTAGCTTTTTTAATTGACTTCTTAACGTTAAAAATATATTTGTAGTTTTTATGGTTATAACTAAATTAAGGTAGTAACCCCATTTACATTGGCTTGTTCATTTTCTTCAATAGGAATAACAATGCATCTTTTTCCATCAATTATTTGAGATTTTATTTGAGGTATTTTTTGAGGTTTTACTTGAAGCACAATATCATAATTTGAGGTAGCATTTTCATCAGGTGATATTTTAGAATTAGAATTTGAGTTCAAATCATTATTATCTTCAATTTCAGAGCCAGAATGTGAGTCTATATTAGTGTTAGGTTCTATTTCAGCATCTGAAGGTGATTCTAGGTTAATATCAGATGCAGCTTCTAATACTATATCATTATCTGGTGCTAAAGTGGTTTCTTTTTCTGATTCAGCAGCCTTTTTTGTATTTTCAAGTTTTTCTTCAAGTATTTTTACTTTCTTTTCAAGACTCTTCTCTTTTTTTCTCTGCTCATTTGCAGCAAGTACTTTTTTATCTATTAAGTTTTCTGCTACAGGAGGAGTATCACCAAATTCTTCTGTGTAGGATTTTTCTATTTTTGCAGTAATTTCTTCAGGAATTCCACTTTCAATTAAAATATCTTGAATATTATCATTGCTCAAAATTATAGGTTCAGCATTCTTACCATTAACAGTAGTATGGTCATCTACTATAGTGTTAAGAGTTTCTTGAATTTCCATAAACAAATGCTCAGATTTTTCATCATCACTACCAAGTGCTTTACGAATAATAGTTTGAAATTTTTCTTTTTGTTCAGTAGCAGTTTGTTTTGAGGTACATCCTAAAGCTTGTTCCATAAATTCTGGATGAGGATCCTTTGCATCCTTTGTATAGTATATAACAGAATGAATGTCACTGCTGCGATCTATGAAAGCTGGAAATACAAATCCGATATCAGGGGTTCCTACTATCCAATCTCTAATACGAGCACCAATTCGATGTTCATCTTCAAGATATCCAAGAGCTGGTTTTGCAAGTGATACTGGACATATTGCGCATAGTAGGTATTCATATACTTCTTCTGATTCATCTATTTTTAAATTATCTGTGGTTTTTGTGATAACATCATAAGCATCGTGAAAAATAAGAATTAGAAAGTTACCTGTATAATCATAACTATCTATAATCAGATTATAGAAGTTATCAAGCATCTCATCGTCCTTTAATTTGCTTTGCTTTAGTCTCATTAGAGATAGTTGTCTTCCTCCAACATTCTCTTCATCAATAGGAAAATTAAGTTCAAGCAGGTTATTTCCCACTGTGCCTGATAAAGTTTTTTTTGCAATTTCTAAATACTTAAAGAATTCTTCTTCTCTTAGATTTAGAAAAGTCTCTTTAATTTTTAATACAATATTTTTTTGCCCATCTACGTAGCAGCCACACATTTTAGTGAATGTACAATCATCTTTTTTCAAACGTTTCTTTAATTCTAAAATATCTTTCTTTCTCATATATATTCCTCTCATTTCATGAGTTTTTTATTTTTCACACAATTGTGATGTGGTAAGCTATTTATAATTCAGATAACTAGGTTGTACTATTGAATTTGAATAGTATTAAAATTTACTATCTAAATATTAGTATAGTGGTCAATTACTAGCTCTGCAAGAACTAAATAAATTAAAAATGTATACTTATAATTCTGTACAAGCTCTATTTGTAGAAGTATAATATGAACTATATTGACTATATATGGTATGAAGTCTAATAAAAAGAAATATTGAGGTGGAAGTAATGCAAAGATATTATATGCTTTTTCGAGATAATGTGATTTATGTTAAAACAGATGCAAATGATAAAACTGTAGAATATTCATTAGATAATCTAACTACATATCCTAATGTGCCATTTTATCATTATATATTTGATGATGAGAAGATTATTAAGGAGTTAAATCTTAGTATAAAAAATATCTTAAACAATGGCAGCAATTTTAAGCAATTATTATTGGGTAGCATGGCATTTATAATTATGCCAGATGATGTAACTGATATAGAAAGAAGGGCTTTGGATGAATTAGGAAAGATGCTTGGATTTAAAGAAGTTATTTTAGCATCTGAATGTGCATTGACAGCTCCTTATGAAGAACAAAATTTTATTTCTATATCTAGGACATGCAGAATGACTATACTAACTTACATGAAAAATAAGTGTGTGTATAAGCAAAAGTTTATAGAAAATAAAAACTACATAAGTAAAGAATTGCTTTCTGCTGTTAGAGAACTTAATGATGGTTTTGATGTAACCCCTAATATTTATTTAAATGGGACTCATTTGTCAGAGTATAGGGATATAGGAACTGTTGTAGATAGTCCTGAGTTGCTAGAAAAGATTAAGATTGTTTCACATAAAGTAAATTTTAAAAAAGAGTTTAGAAAAGTTAATAAATAAAGATAATTTCGTAAATATGTTAGGGGGAAGAAGGATGTACAAGAAAATTATAAGCTTTTTTGTTGTATTTTTTTTAGTAGCAAGTAATGTTATTTCTGTTAAGGCAAATTCAGATGTAACACCACCAGTAGTTACAGGTATGAAGTGGTCAGCCACACAATTGAAGGTAGGAGAAAGATTAGATATTGAAGTAGATGCGCAGGATACAGAATCAGGAATAAACACTGGAGATGCTTATACAGCTGTATATATAAAACATAGTATATCGAATGTATCAAAGGCAGCATTATTATTCTATGATGTTACTAGTAAAAAGTTAAAAGGATCAATTACTATTACTTCAGATATGGCATCAGGAGAATGGGTATTTGACTTTATTAGCGTTAAGGATAAAGCTAATAATGAAAAGTACTATTATCAACATGATTTTCCTCAGACTTATAAGGTTAATATTATAGGAGGTACTTCAGATGTAACACCACCAGTAGTTACAGGTATGAGGTGGTCAGCCACACAATTAAAAGTAGGAGAAAGATTAGATATTGAAGTAGATGCGCAGGATACAGAATCAGGAATAAACACTGGAGATGCTTATACAGCTGTATATATAAAACATAGTATATCGAATGTATCAAAGGCAGCATTATTATTCTATGATGTTACTAGTAAAAAGTTAAAGGGATCAATTACTATTACTTCAGATATGGCATCAGGAGAATGGGTATTTGACTTTATTAGTGTTAAAGATAAGGCTAATAATAAAAAATACTATTATCAATCTAATTTTGCTCAGATTTATAAGGTTAACATTATAGATTTAGTTAACGTACAATCAGTAAGTTTAAATATAACAACAGATACCTTAATAGTAGGAAGAACAGATACTTTAAAAGCAACAGTAAATCCAAGTAATGCAACAAATAAGGCTGTAAAATGGACCACTAGTAATGCATCAGTAGTACAAGTAGATCAAAATGGAAATATAAAAGCATTGGCAAAAGGAACAGCTATAATAACGGTGACAACAGTAGATGGAAACAAAACAGCTTCATGTACTGTAAATGTAACTATTCCAGTAGTTAATGTACAATCAGTAAATTTAAATAAAACAGCAGATTCATTAAAAGTAGGAGCAACAGATTCTTTAGTGGCAACTGTATTACCAAGTAATGCAACAAATAAAAGTGTAACATGGAAGTCAAGTAATACAGCAATTGCAAAAGTAGATGCAAATGGAAAAGTTACAGCAGTAGGAGCAGGAACAGCAGTAATAACAGCAACAACAGTGGATGGAAACAAAACAGCTTCATGTACTGTAAATGTAACTATTCCAGTAATTAATGTACAATCAGTAAATTTAAATAAAACAGCAGATTCATTAAAAGTAGGAGCAACAGATTCTTTAGTGGCAACTGTATTACCAAGTAATGCAACAAATAAAAGTGTAACATGGAAATCAAGTAATACAACAATAGCAAAAGTAGATGTAAATGGAAAAGTTACAGCAGTAGGAGCAGGAATAGCAGTAATAACAGCAACAACAGTGGATGGAAACAAAACAGCTTCATGTACTGTAAATGTAACTATTCCAGTAATTAATGTACAATCAGTAAGTTTAAATAAAACAACAGATACATTAATAGTAGGAAGAACAGATACTTTAAAAGCAACTATAAATCCAAGTAATGCAACAAATAGTGCTGTAAAATGGTCATCAAGTAATGCTAAGGTAGTTACAGTAGATCAAAACGGAAATATAAAAGCAGTGGCAAAAGGAACAGCAGTAATAACAGCAACTACAGTAGATGGACAAAAGGTTGCAAAATGTAATGTCACAGTGAATGATCCTATAGTTAATGTAGTATCAGTAAGTTTAAATAAAACAGCAGATACATTAATAGTAGGAAGAACGGATACTTTAAAAGCAACTATAAATCCAAGTAATGCAACAAATAGTGCTGTAAAATGGACATCAAGCAATACTAAGGTAGTTACTGTAGATCAAAATGGAAATATAAAAGCAGTTGGAAAAGGAACAGCAGTAATAACAGTGACAACAGTAGATGGGCAAAAGGTTGCAAAATGTAATGTCACAGTAAATAATCCTATTAATGTAGTATCAGTAAGTTTAAATAAAACAACAGATACCTTAATTGTAGGAAGAACAGATACTTTAAAAGCAACTATAAATCAAAGCAATGCAACAAATAAGGCTGTAAAATGGACATCAAGCAATACTAAGGTGGTTACTGTAGATCAAAATGGAAATATAAAAGCAGTTGGAAAAGGAACAGCAGTAATAACAGTGACAACAGTAGATGGGCAAAAGGTTGCAAAATGTAATGTCACAGTAAATAATCCTATTAATGTAGTATCAGTAAGTTTAAATAAAACAACAGATACTTTAATTGTAGGAAGAACAGATACTTTAAAAGCAACAATAAATCCAAGCAATGCGACAAATAAGGCTGTAAAGTGGACATCAAGTAATAGTAAGGTGGTTACTGTAGATCAAAATGGAAATATAAAAGCAGTGGCAAAAGGAACAGCAATAATAACAGTGACAACAGTAGATGGGCAAAAGGTTGCAAAATGCACTGTAATTGTAACTAGATAAAAAATATAAATATGTATAGAGAATTTGTGATGTGAGTATCATGCTTCTCTCTAAAATTTAACTTCTCCCCAATACTAATTTAGTTTTGGGGAGAAATTAATTTTATAAAGTTTTACAATGATGAATAGTTATGATATTATTTCAAATGGGAAATAATATCACAATTAATTTATATGGTTGTAATATTATAAGGTTTATATAGAAATAGGGGGATACAAATGAAAATAAAGAAGTTTACAAGTTTAATAATTGCAGTAATGGTTTTGGTAACAGGATTATTTTTAGCAGGTTGTTTTAAGTCAAAAGATAAGAAAGTTATTGAATGTCTTAATCTTACAAGGAGCGCTAACAGCATTGAAGCAACCTTGTCTGGAACTGCCAAAATGGGTGGACAAACACAAAATACTAAAATAAATATGCAGGTTGAGGATATTCACAAGGATATGAAATGTAAGGCTAATATTGAGATGCTTGGTAGAAAGCAAGAGATGTATTTTAGTGTTTCTAATGGTAAAGTAAAGGTGTATTTAAAGGATGAATCAGGTCAATACGTTACTAATTCTGCAGATTCTTCTGAACTTAATGAAATTGATGTAACTAAAAATTTAGATAATTACGTTCAAATGATTGAAAAAAACCCAAACATAGTAACTAAAATAAATAGCAGTACCTATGAATTAAATATACCTAAGGAAAAAATATCAGATATATATTCAAAAGTAACAGGAGATGCATCTAATATGACTATAGATAGCTTGAAAATAGAGTTTGTTATAGGTGATGATGGGTATCTTCAAAAAGCTAATTTAAAAGCAAGTAGTGAAGGGACTAGTATAGAAATGAATACTGATTACTCTAATTATAATAAGAAATTTAATATAGTAATGCCTAGTGCTTCTAACTAATATGAATTAACTCCACAACAATACTAATTGAGTATTGTTGTGGAGTTTTTGTGTGTAGATATAGATTAAGCATTGCATAGATATGATATTGCGCATATATTTTTTATTCCTTCCGTAGATGTAGCACTAATACATTTGTCAGGGAAGAAGCATGTGTATAAAATGTAAGTAGTTTCAGAGTTAGGAAAAATTTAATTAATGAAAACGATATAAAACATAATATTTTACCCCAAAATAAATATATTGCTAATAATATACCATATCAGATTTTATATAATTAATAAGTATATAAGAAGATAGGGGGATGTTAATATCATGAAAAAGATTAAAAAGATAATTTCCTTAATAACGTCTGTTGCAATGATTTCTCAAGTTGCAATTATGGGCAAACCTATGGTTGCTAAGGCCTCTGAAGTAAACGTTAACTTCGCTAAGGGTGCAGATGTAGGCTGGTTGCCACAGATGGAAGCAGGTGGGTTTACTTTTAAAGATGACAATGGCAATAAGAAGGATTGTCTTCAGATTTTAAAGGAACATGGAATAGATTCGATAAGATTAAGAACTTGGGTTAATCCATCAAATGATCCACAAGCTGGTCATTGTAGTGCTCAGGAGACTGTTGATATGGCCGTACGTGCAAAAAATATGGGTTTCAAGATTATGATAGACTTTCATTATAGTGATAGTTGGGCAGATCCTAGTCAACAAAATATTCCTGCAGCGTGGAAGAATGACACCTTAGATCAGATGAAAACTGATTTATATAATTATACACATGATGTAATGACAAAGCTAAAAGATGCAGGTGTGACTCCAGAATGGGTTCAAGTAGGAAATGAAATTAATCCGGGAATGCTTCTTCCTATGGGAAGTTTTAATAACCCAAGTAATTTGGCGCAACTTATAAATTCAGGTTATGATGCAGTTAAAGCTGTTAGCCCAGCATCAAAGGTTATTATTCATAGAGCAAATGGATACGATAATGCTAATTTTAGAAATTTCTTTGACACACTTCAAGCAAATGGAACAAAATATGATGTAATAGGAGTATCTTATTATCCCGAAAAGGATTATACATCTAGTATTGATGAGCTTGGAAATAACTTAAATGATATGGCATCTAGATATGGAAAAGAAGTAATGGTAGTAGAAGTTGGAGGAGATTGTTCTGTTGATGAGGTAAACGTTCACAATATGGTTGTGGCTGTTGAGAATAAGGTAGCAGCAGTTCCTAATGGTAAAGGAATAGGTGTATTTTATTGGGAGCCAGAAGGGGCTAAAAGCTGGAGCGGATATAGTTGGTCTGCATGGAATGGAAATGATGGGAAATCTACTGATGGACAACCAACCAAGGCTCTTGATGCTTTTTTACCTGGTGAAGCAGAGCTAGATCCATATCCAGTAACAGGGATAGCACTGGATAAGTCAAATGCAACTGTGGAAGTTGGAAATACAGTGACTTTAAATGCAACTCTTGCACCATCAAATGCAACATATAAAGGAGTTATTTTCTCATCTTCAGATGAAAAGGTAGCAAAGGTAAATGCTTCAACTGGAGTAGTTACAGGTTTAGCATCAGGAATTGCGACTATAACTGCGACAAGTTATGATCAACATAAAACAGCTACCTGCCAAGTGACAGTAGTTGCAAGTTCAAATCTTATAAAAAATCCAGGGTTCGAGCTTGATAAAGAAGATTGGACTGTAGCTGGAAATACAGCTTCAGTTACTATAGACAAAGATGCTCATACAGGCGGAAAGGCACTTCATTATTATAATGGAGACTTTGAAGCTACACAGACAATAACTGGTTTAGAAAATGGTTGGTATAAATTATCTGCATGGACTTCAGGTGGAGGTGGAGAAAAACTTTCAGAAATCTTTGCTGTAAATGGAGCTGGACAAAGATCCTCTCAAGCATTTACCAATACTGGTTGGAATGTTTGGAATCAATCAATAGTTAATAATATAGAAGTAACTGACGGAAAAATCACCATTGGTGCCAATGTGAAGATGAATGACAATGGCGGCCAATGGGGTAATATTGATGATTTTGTGCTAGTGAAGAATGACAGTACTTCTTTAAAAGACTTACAAGTAAATGGAGTAACAATTAAGAATTTTGATTCGAATGTAACTAGCTATGATGTAGTTCTACCTGCAGGAACAACAGCTGTTCCAACAGTAACAGCAGCATCACTTTATCCATCTGCAACTACAGTGGTAACACCAGCATTTGCTTTGCCTGGACATACAACAGTAACTGTCAATGAGGGTACTGCAACAAAAGTTTATTCAATCAATTTTACAGTAGAAACAACTAACCCTGTTCAGAATCCAGGATTTGAATCAAGCTTTGACAATTGGACAATATCTGATTCTAGTGCAGTAAGTCTTAGTAATGACAAGCATTCAGGGGCAAAAGCATTAGGCTATTGGAAGGGCACAGCTTATGAACTAAAAGCTTCACAAAAAATAACAGGACTTAAGAATGGAGTTTATACTCTATCAGCATGGTCTCAAGGAGCTTCAGATAGTTGCACAAATCAAATATTTGCAGAAGATTCAAAGGGAAATAGATTATCAGCTGATATAAAAAATACAGGTTGGGCTGTGTGGTCACAATCAGTAATTAAAGATATTATTGTTACTGATGGAACAATTACTATTGGATCATATCTAAATGCTCCAGCTGGATACTGGGGATCATATGATGACTTTGAATTGGTACAAACAAGTACAGTAATTCCAAAGAATACAGATGCAACCTTAAGCAATTTGAAAATTGGTGGGCAAACTGTAAGTAATTTTAATCCGGACACCACAACATACAATGTAAAGCTTCCAAGTGGCACTACATCTGCACCAGAGGTTCTTGCTACAGTTAAGGATACAGGCAAAGCAAAGGTAATAGTAACACCAGCTTTGAATCTTCCTGGCACTACAAAGATTGTTGTAACGGCAGAAGATGGAATAACAACAAAAACATATACAGTAAATTTTACAGTGGATGTTACAAAGGTAGTATCAGTAAGCCTAAATAAAACAACAGATTCATTAAACGTAGGGGGAACAGATACATTAGTAGCAACTGTGAATCCAAGTAATGCAACCAATAAAAACGTAACATGGAAATCAAGTAATGCAGAAGTAGCAAAAGTAGATGCCAATGGAAAAGTTACAGCAGTGGGAGTTGGAACAGCAGTAGTAACAGCAACAACACTAGATGGAAGCAAAACAGCTTCATGTACCGTTAATGTAAGTATTCCAATAATTAATGTATTATCAGTAAGTCTAAATAAAACAACAGATACATTAATAGTAGGTGAAACAGATACTTTAAGTGTAACTGTAAATCCAAGTAATGCAACAAACAAGGTTGTAAAATGGGCATCAAGTAATAATAAAGTAGTTACAGTAGATAGCAATGGTAAGATAACTGCTGTTGAAGCTGGAAATGCAGTAATAACTGCAACTACAAATAATGGTGTCACAGCAAACTGCAATGTTAGCGTAAAGGAAAAGGCACAGCCAACAAAGCCAAGTAGCCAAGTGCAACCAAGCAAGCCAATACAATCAGTAGTTACTAGTGAGAAAAAACAATCAAGTCAAACTATAACATTACCAAAGACAGGTGGAGCAGATTCTGCATGTATATTAGGTTTTGGTGCTTTAATTAGCTTAGCTGGAGTTGGCATGATAAGAAAGAAAAAATAAGATTTGAAAGTGAGTAGTAGAATGCTTAAAGTGTTCTGCTACTTTTTTCTTTATTATTCAGAATGAAAAAGAGTTAAATTGATAGATAGGTTACGGGTGTTATTAATTTACATATGAACATTTATTTGTTATGCTATTAGTGTATATTTGTGTAGAAATAAAATATCAAGTATGCACATTTTATGTTTTTGGGGAGCTGAAGTTTATGGATAATTTAGAAAGTATAATATCAATTAAAAATCTTAGGATGAGTTATGGTGATAAGAATGTACTTAAAGGAATAAATTTAGAAATTCCAAGAGGACAGATAATAGGATATATAGGAACTAACGGTGCTGGTAAAAGTACAACTATTAAAATAATGCTTGGTATATTAGAGGGGTATGAAGGAAAGGTAGAAATATTAGGTCAAGATATAAGTAATGGTAGTGTAGAGTACAAAAAGAAAATTGGATATGTTCCAGAACTTGCAGATATATATGAGAATTTAACTGCATTTGAGTATATAAGTTTTTTAGGTGGAATTTATGAGTTAGAGCAAGGAAAGCTTATTGAAAGAGCTGAAAAGCTAATGAAGTTATTTGGAATTGAAGGAGCTATATACTCAAGAATATCTTCTTATTCAAAAGGAATGAAGCAAAAGTTTCTTATAATATGTAGCCTAATTCATAATCCAGATATTTTATTTTTTGATGAGCCTTTAAGTGGGTTGGATGCTAATAGTGTAATGATATTTAAAGAAGTGATGAGCAATCTTTCTAAAGATGGAAAAACTATATTTTATTCTTCACATATAATGGATGTTGTTGAGAAAGTAAGTGACAGGATTGTACTTATTAATAATGGGGAAATTGAAGCAGATGGAAGCTTTGAAGATCTTAGAAACGCTAAGAAGGAAAGCTCTTTAGAAGAAATATTCAATCAGATAACAGGATTTAATGATCATGGACGCATTGCTAAGGAATTTGTTTCTTTAGTTGAAGAGGTATAGTCATGAAGGAATTTAAAATATTAAAGTTACTAGATAGATTTAGAAGAATATATGAAAACTTAGGGGTTGATTATGATATTCTACGTATGATCTTGCAAATAAAGTTAACTATGGATGGAAGAAGAGTAAGTAGTGTCTTTGTGAATAATAGAAAGTCTACTGAAAATGAATCTAAGAATAGTTATATGTATTTACTTTTATTTAATGTGTTCATAAGTATTTTCATTGGAATTATTATAGCAAGTGGCATGTCAGCACTTATAAATATAAATATTGTGATAGGGGCAAATCTATTTATGATGGTATCATTTATGATATCAGATTTCTCAGCAGTGCTACTAGATGTAAAGGAAAAAAACATATTGTTACCAAAACCTATTGATAGTAAGACTTTTAATGCTGCCAAGCTTACTCACATATGTATATATCTAATGGGAATATCTTTATCTTTAAATTTAATTCCTACAATTATTGGAACATTAAAGTATGGAGTGATATTCTTCCCTATTTTTGTTATAGAGAATATACTATTAACTTTGATAGTTATAGTAATAACAGCACTTTTATATACTTTAGTTTTAAAGTTTTTTGATGGAGAAAAACTGAAAGATGTAATAAATTATTTTCAAATATTATTGGCATTTCTATTCACTTTTGGATACCAGTTATTTAGTAGAGTTTTTAGGTTTGAGGGTATGAAAACTGAGTATGTGCCTAAGGTCTGGCATGCATTAGTTCCATCTATGTGGTTTGCAGCTCCTTTTGGAATATTAGTAGATGGAGATAAAAATTATTTTTTGATATTTTTATGCCTAATGGCTATATTAGGCCCAATTGTATTGATTATATTTTATGCAAAAAGAATAGTGCCTTATTTTGAAAAGAATCTTCAAAAATTAAATGATAATGGTGGTGGAATAGGACAAGGATGTAAAAAAAGGAGAGAGTTTATAGCTAGATTAGTTTGCAGAGACAAGGTTGAAAGGAGCATGTTTATATTTACTAAAAATATGATAGCTACAGAAAGAAATTTTAAGCTTAAGGTGTATCCATCTCTTGCAATGGCTGCTTTTGCACCAGCATTATTTATTTTTATTGATAGAAAGCAGACATTAATTGAAAGTATTCAGACAAGTTGCTTTGGAAGAGCACATTTGCTAACATATATAACTATATTAATATTATGTGGCTGTACTGCTTATATAAGTAACAGTGATAGTTATAAAGGTGCATTTATATACAAGGTATTACCAATAAAAGATCCAGCAATAATATTAAAGGGAGCAGTAAAAGGTACTTTATTCAAATTGATTATACCAATTTATTTATTTGTAGCTGTAGTATTCTTAATATTAAAAGGACCATCAATAATTTTTGATTTAATTGTAATTTTTTTAGTGCTTTTAATGTCAACATTGCTGTATTTTAAAATGTCAAATAAGGCAATGCCTTTCAGTGTAAAATTTGCTACCACTGATAGTGGCAAACTAGTAGGTCCAACTATATTTATATTCATTCTTATAGGAGTATTAGCAGGAATACACATATTACTTATAAATAATATTATGTTACTTGGAGTGTTTGCATTGCTTCTTTTAGTGATCGATATAGTTATTTGGAGAAAAAGCTTCAAAATAACTTGGAAGGATATAAAAGAATAAAATATAAGTAGCTAGTAAGATGCATTAAGTTCTACTAGCTACTTTTATATAAAAAGATATAAACGATAGTATTTATAAAATTCTTTCTTGGTTATTCATTGAAAATCCATCTCTTACAACATCACTTAAATCTAGTGAAGTATCTTTTATTTCAACATTGCTGAGTTTTTTAACTGCTCCATAAGGCTCTTTTAATGAAAGTTTATCGCCTCTTCCAGAAATAACCCATAGGGTTTTATACCCATGAGGTATTATTTTAAGCTTATCTTCACCTTTACCATCAGTAAAATACACTAGCAAATTGATGCTGTTATTATTAGCATACTCAAAAACAGGAGTAAATTTAGTGCCACCTCTTATATTAAGTCTGTCTTTTATATCTTTTGTAGATTTAACCTTATATGCACGTCTGATTTCGGTATCGCATTCTATGATTGTGATTTCATGGTTATAGTTTTTTACTATATTCAGAACTTCTTTAATTGCCTGCTTAAATTCTTCATCACTAATGCTGCCACTTATGTCGAGTGCAACAGCAATTTTGGCTTTATGACTTCTAAGTTCGCCTCTTAAATCTAATCTATCTGGTTGTCTTCTGTTTCTTCTTGTTACAGTTTTCTTTTTATTACTTTCTATAGTACCCATTAACCTGTTAAGATATAGATTCCAAGGCAATTCACCTTTGCTATTTTTTAGTGATGCTATCATACTTTCTAAGTAAACTGGGATAGTTCCTTTTTGAGAATTATTAATGGCTTTTTCAGTAAATTCATGAAGTGTTTTTTCATCTATATCATTAGAAGTTTGCCAAATATCATGAGTTTTCTCAGGATTATAATCAGTTTCTATTTCGTTATCGTTATTGCTATCATCTTCAACGCCATCCTTATCTTCTTCTAATAAGTTTAATGCTGTTTGAATATTTTCAACATAGTATTCAAAGGGTTCGTATGGCAAGAGTTTTAAAGAATAGTTTAAATTTACCCATTCCAAAGTAGTTGCATATGGTGGGAGGTTATTTAAATATTTGTTTACAACTATATCCATTGCCATGTTGATAGCCAATGTGCTGTAGCCGTTTTTAAATTCCTTCGCTCTTATTAAATGCATAGATATTATATGGAGTATTTCGTGCTTAATTGTACTTTCCATTTGTTTTATATTAAGCTTTAAAAAGATTAAGGGATTAAAATATATAACATATTTAGCTTCTTTAAAGTTTACAGCAGTGGGACTTCCTATATCGAACTTTATTTCTCTGGACATTTGGAATAAAAAATATCCATAGAAATTATCCTTGTCATCCATAAGACTTAAACTAACTTTATCTACTATGCTAAAAAATTCTTGTGTAAAATCTTCAGGGATATCTAACTTTACGTTTTTATCTCTATAACTTGCATCTAAAAAGATGTTAACAATCTTATTTGCATTTTCATAAAGGCCATTTACTTGATTATTAAAATAAGTTTTCATATATTATCACCTTATGGAATTGTAAGCTTCAAAATATGATTCTACAAAAGCTTCATTTTCTATAGCAAGTTTGTATACCTCAGGATAACTGTTTTTAATATCCTTCATAATCCCCATCATTAAATCTACAGGATATACCTTCAAAAATTCAATGAGTCTATCTATATAGCAAGCAGGACATTTGTTTATATTTAATTCTAAATTTTTTAAAATATTCTTTGCAGATAGATATAGCCTTGTATGGCTTTCAGTTTTTATCCTCTCTATAATAGATTCAGAAAGAGCATTTTCTAAAAAAACATCCTCATAAGATATTAGAGGACTGTAATCTGATTCAACAAAGTTAACAAATTCTTCAGCAATAAGTTTTCCTACATTTCCTTTTATAACATTTAAAAATACAGATCTAGGTATTGAATCTTTTTTCTCCTTATAAGTTTTGAATATTTTAGATATTCTTTCGTAGCTTCTTGGAGTGGCTCTTACATCATCTTCATTTATTTTATTCAAATATTCTGGGAAGGTTGAAATAAACTCTATAACTTTTGGGTCAATAGCTGTTTCCATTGCCCAATCCAACCATTGTATATAGTCAGGTTCCATGTATAACCACACAAATCTATTTTCTTGAGCTGCATCCATATCTACAACTTGGTAATCAAAGTCAGAGCCATATTTATTTGAAGGATTCATGGCTGCTAAAATTTTCACTTCTTCATGTAACTTATATCCGTTAATTTCTCGGTTCAATATTAAATTCATAAGCTCCTGTTGTACTGTATGCTCACAACGATTTATTTCATCTATAAATAAAAGCACTGTCTTTCCTTCAGATATTGCTTTATCAATCTCTCTTAGTTTATTATGAACAGCATATACTGTGCTTTTTTTCTCTATCTTAGTTCCATTATTATCAACTTCAAAATATGATTCTACAGTTGGAAGCCCACCTATTTCACCTTCTTTAAGGAGGTTTCCATCAATAACAACTAAACTCCAACTATTTTCTTCAGCAATTTCTTTTGCTAAAGCTGTTTTACCTATACCACTTTCGCCAACTATTAAAGGTACTTCTCCAGTTGATAGCACCAAATCAACACTTTTCAGTGTGTCTATAAAATTCATGTGTTTCCCTCCTAGATAATCTTAAGCTTTTCGTCTACGGTTATTTTCTTTGCTCTTTTACTTCCATATTTATAAATAAACATTACTTTATCTGGTGGCAAGATGTCACTATTATTATCTAGAGTGCTATAGTTTAAAAAGTCTTTAACATATTTTTCTCCAACATCTTCCTTTGATAATTGTTCTTTTAATACTTCTTCTAAATCGTTTTTAGATAACTCTTCTGTGATATATTTCATCACTAAAATATTTATCTTTAAAAATTCTAGAATTTTATTCTTATCTAAATGCTCTATAAATTTAATAGCTCTTTCATTATTTTTTATGGCTATAAGTTCAGCATTAGGAGTAGGTGAATTTATATATCTTAATGCATCATAACTTATTTTCACAGCTTCCTCTTGCACTCCTTCAAGAGGTTCTTTTATAAATTTTATAGAATCGTAATTTTTTCTTACAGCTAATAATTGCAATTCTTCACTTGGATTATGAATATATTTAATAGCCCAGCCAGATTGATTTAAGGCTAGCTTGATTACTGCATCAGTTGGATTCTTAATATATTCTAAGTTAGTCCACCCATAATTTATAGACTGTATCATAATATCTTCTGTGGGGTTGTTAATAAATTCAATAGCACGCGGATTATTATGTATAGCTATTTCTTGCATTTCTTTAGTTGGATTATTTATATATTTTAGAGTAAGTCCATTTTTTTTCACTGCTAATAGCTTCATCTCATGTGTAGGATTATTTATAGTTGCTATAGCATTGGGATTAATCTTTATCATTTCAATAAGTTTTGAATTATCCATGATAGTCCTTTCTTCATGTGAATATTTCTATTATATAATAATTATTATCTATTATAAAAAATATCTTTTTGTAAGTCAATCTAAACAAAATAATTATACCACTGTATACGAGAAGGAGATATAAATGCTGTTAAAATGTTGTTTATTAAAATGCAAAAAAACCACTAAAAAGTGGTTTTTAGAATGAAGAAATCAAATGGAAAATATATAGTCAGATTTATAGTTAACTATAAATGTTTTTGTTATTGTAAAAATGTTTTTAATAAAAAGGATTGATTCTTTCATTTAATGATTTTTGTAAATTAGTATCCCAATAAAATGCAAGTGGGTATACTCCTGCAAATGTAGAAAATTCTGACACATATTCATTATAACGTCCTAGGAAATCTGAATAAGAGTTAGGTGAAAGAATGTGCCAATCTGATTCCATTTCCACACCAATAATTGTGTTTGATGTCTTTTGAGTAACTGCTACACCATTTCTATAGCAAATTGCTTGGTTTTGAACACTATAATATACACCAGCTAGATTTGATTGTACAGTACTGTCGAAATAGTAATGAGGTTGAATTATTACATAGTCGAAAATAGAAGTTCTGTCTGCAACATAACCTATATTTTTTATGATTGTAGCAGGGGATGAACCGTAGCCATAGTAAGGTATCCACAAAAAGCTTTTCCCTAAATAATTATGAACTCTATAGGAAAGGTCATTCATAAGTTTTATTGTTGAATTACTGCCAAGATTACTATAATCTACAGAACCATATACTGATTCTTCATTCATGTAAATACCTCTTACATTATTATTCCATATAGAAGAGCTAATTTGGTTTTTTACATAAGTAATATAGTTGTAAAATGGATTTAAGCTAGATGAGGCTATACTGCAATTAGAGTAACCAATACCAGGAGTACCAATCCATATGTTTGCCCAAGACATAGTAGTTGCTAATTTATTTATTGCATTTATTACTTTAGGAGCAAGTTGGTTTTCATAGCCAGCTTCGTCACTGTTGTAATTTCCTGCGAGAGCAGGGATTATAACAAAATCAGTACAATTTGAATTTCTAAGTGCCTGCCAGTCAGCATCTGTAAATGAGTCACATTGACCAACTGTAAGAGTAATCATTTTTGGAGCTCCTGTTGAAGCAAAAGCTTTTTTACAGCTAAGTCCTGTAAGCAGTAATGTTAATACAAAGAAAATAGTGAGAAATTTTTTGTTAATTGTTTTCATAATAAATTTAATCCTCCTTAATTTTTGCTTGCCAATAAATATTTCGTGGAAGTCATACAATATTAATGGATAATAGTGTATTAAAATCCCATATATAATTATTGCATTATTTTCCATATATTGCAATGAATTAAAAATAAAATTCATTTTGATAATTTAGAAAACTAAATTTGCATATCAAATATCTTATGCAAATTTTGTATAGAATGAAAAACTGCAATATTCATAATATTGCAAAAAAAGCATAATTGGATTTTTTATGCTACAATATATGCTGTTGATAGGTTTTTATAGGATATATTTAAAATTGCTCTGAATAAAGCTGATTTCATAGAAAACAGTGGGAAATTGAAGCAATGATAATATTTAATCTAAATAGAAAACCATAATTTTTCAGATTTATGACTTTATATAGAAATAATCATTCATAAATGTATTCTAGGGGAACTTAGAGGAGGATAAAACTTTAAATTATTAGAGGGGGATATCAAATGAAAAAATTTGGATTAGCATTTCAAATAGTTCTTGGCCTTGTGCTAGGAATTATAGTAGGAGCTGTTTTCTATGGTAATACAGTGGCAGGAACATATTTACAATCATTAGGTGATATTTTTATAAGATTAATTAAAATGATAGTAGTTCCTATAGTATTTTCATCACTTGTTGTTGGAGTTGCAGGTGTTGGCGACATTAAGCAAGTAGGGAAAATAGGAGGAAAAACACTTCTTTATTTTGAGTTAATAACTACTTTTGCTATTATATTAGGTTTGGTGATAGCTAATTTAGTGCATCCAGGAACTGGTGTAAATATTCATGAACTTTCAGCAGTCAGCATCGATAAATATGTAAGCACAGCTGAAACTGCAGCTAAGCATGGCTTTATGGATACAATTAAAAATATAGTTCCAACTAATATTTTTGAATCACTTGCTAAAGGTGATTTACTTGCTATTATATTTTTCTCAATTATGTTTGGATTGGGAGTTGCAGCAATCGGAGAAAAAGGTAAGCCTGTTCTTACTTTATTTCAAGGTATAGCTGATGCAATGTTTTGGGTAACAAATCAGGTTATGAAGGTTGCTCCACTTGGAGTGTTTGGATTAATTGGAGTAACAGTTTCAAAATTTGGACTAGCTTCTTTAATTCCATTAGCAAAGTTAGTTATAACTGTTTATGGCGCTATGATTTTCTTTATATTTGTTGTACTTGCATTGGTTGGAAAGGTATGTGGAATAAATATATTATCAATCATTAAAATTTTAAAGGATGAGCTTATTCTTGCATATACTACAGCAAGTTCTGAAGCAGTTTTACCAAAGCTTATGGAGAAAATGCAGAACTTCGGCTGTCCAAAATCAATTACATCCTTTGTTATTCCAACAGGTTATTCTTTTAACCTAGATGGATCAGTGTTATATCAAGCCATAGCATCACTTTTCATTGCACAAATGTATGGAATTCATTTACCAATTCTAACACAAATTAATTTAATGCTTGTATTAATGGTTACATCAAAAGGTATGGCTGCAGTGCCAGGAACATCTTTTGTAGTTTTATTAGCAACTTTAGGTTCTGTTGGTATTCCAGTAGAGGGAATTGCTTTTATTGCAGGGATAGATCGTATCATGGATATGGGAAGAACTGTTGTCAATGTAGTCGGAAATTCATTAGCAGTTGTTGTTATTTCTAAATGGGAAGGACAATATAATGCTGAAAAAGGAAATGAATATGTTAAGTCTATTGAGAAGGCAGCATAATTAGTATTAATTAAATAAAAAAATGAAAATCATCTACCAATAAATTTAATACTGATAGATTTCAAAAGTAGCGATCTATATGTAGGTGTTATCCACGGCAATGCAGAAATGTGTTGCCGTGTTTTTATATTTATAGGTTAGAATTATTATTACTATCTTTACTATGTTGGAAAACTTGCGTAGTAATTTTTTATATATAGCTTGGATAAAATTTTTAGGGTTTAATGCAGATGTATCTATTGCCTGTGTAAAAATTTATTATGTAAATTTGGATTATGCGAGGAGTATTATATGTACAGTCTGTATGTGACTATTCCATAATAATGTTGGTGGACAAGTTACAAGGATTCGACAAAATTCTTACCAACATTTAAGTGGAACACTTCTATATACATACTTTTAAATATATTGTTAGTGAGTATGTTTATCAAGTGAATCTTAGTTGAACTTATCCAGGAGCGTGCAGCCGTTATCTCCAACTTAAAGAAGTTGGAGTGTTACGGATGCTAGCTATCGGATAAATATCTAGTTTCAATATTATTTTTCAAATTAAACATCATTTTTTATCTTAAATTAAAACTAAGAATAGCGTTTGATATTAATGTTGTATGTGCATAATTATGTGTTTTTATTGTAAAGTTGAGATGTAAAAAGGTAATTAACTCTTAAGTACTGTTAAAGTTATATTATATACTGCTAAAAGTATATTATATTCATTTATATATTGATTTTAAAAAAGAATAATTGTTATAATATACATGAGGTGAAATATCATGGATAGTAATATATTGAATGTTGAACAAGCAGCAGAATTTTTAGGCGTAAGCGAAAAGACGTTAATAAAACTACTTAGAGAGGAACACATACCAGCTAGAAAGATAGGCAGGGAATGGAGATTTTGTAAAGAGGCTCTAATAAGTTGGTTATCTTGTGGTGATTCATGTAACTATATTAATAAAGCAGAAATATATCAGATTTCTGTAGATGAATCTGGTAAGTCTCAGCAACTATTAGATAATATCTGTTTACATTTATCAAATATAAAAAGTGCTAATAATATAAAGTTTGTTTTAAAAGAACTTAATAAGGATGTAAGTATTCCTGAAGATGCTAGTTTAAGGATGAGTTATAAACAACAAAGGGATATTGAAAAACTTGAATTCAAGATATATTGGCCACAGAGAGAGCAATATAAAATTGATATGAATCAAAAATAGCATTTTACTTTTGCAATATGGACAGAGTATAGATCAATGCAGAGGGAAGGCAGAAAAATAGAAATAAGAATAGATAGGAAGAAGGAAACTTTAATGTGGGTATTATTAGCATTTGGTTCAGCATTTTTTGCTGGTATTACAGCTATTCTGGCTAAGATTGGAGTAAGAAATGTAGACTCTAATCTAGCCACTGCAATTAGGACTATTATAATATTAATTTTTTCATGGATTATTGTTTTTATTGTTGGTTCCGAAAATATGATTCATCAAATAAGTGGACAAAACTTAATGTTTCTAATATTATCTGGTATGGCAACAGGTGGTTCTTGGCTTTGTTATTTTAAGGCTCTACAGCTGGGGGATGTAAATAAAGTAACACCAATTGATAAATCTAGTACAGTATTGACTATGCTTTTAGCATTTATCCTTTTAGGGGAATCAATTACTTGGATAAAATTTATTGGCATGTGCTTAATAGGAATAGGTACATATATGATGATAACGAAGAGAAAGGTAGAAATCAAAGAAATTAGAGATAATAGATGGTTATTTTATGCTATGCTATCAGCCATATTTGCAAGTTTAACTTCAATTCTTGGGAAAGTGGGAATCAGTGGAGTGGAGTCAAATTTAGGAACTGCAATTAGAACAATTGTTGTATTAATTATGGCATGGGTGGTAGTCCTTGTTTCCAAAAAGCAAAATGAACTTAAAGGCATTGATAAAAAAAGCTGGATATTTATTTGTTTTTCAGGGATTACAACAGGAACTTCATGGCTTTGTTATTATAGGGCGTTACAAAAAGGATTAGCAAGTATAGTTGTACCTATAGATAAATTGAGTATTGTTATTTCAATTTTATTTTCATACGTTATTTTAAGAGAAAAAATTACGAAAAAATCTTTTCTGGGACTACTAATAATAGTTACAGGTACATTATTACTTTTGATAAAATAATAAAATATATTATTGATAATAAAGTATTGTATATAGTTAAAAGCTGAATTCTGTAGTTAAAAACAGAGTTCAGCTTAATTTATTTATCAGATAGCTAGAATCCTGGATAAGTTCAAATAAGATTTAGATGGAGATACACCACACCTGAATTAAGTTTCACTTAATAAAAAAATTATATCAATGTATAGATAATAAGACAATCAACTTTCTTTTAGTCTTTCTTAGTGAATCTATGAAAATGTCGGATTTTAAATCGATAATGCTATGGAAAAGAAGAGGTTTAGGTGATAATCTAAACATAAGATATCATTTCAATTAAAATAAGATTAAATAATATAAAGAAGGTAGGGAGAGTATATGAGTATAACAATGGTTAGAACTAAAAAAGGGGATATTTCTGGAATTGAAAAGGAAGGGTATAGTGTATTTAGAGGAATTCCATATGCTAAACCACCAGTTGGAGATTTGCGTTTCAGAGAACCAGTAGAAGTAGATTCTTGGGAAGGCATTTATAAGGCAGACAAATTTAAAGCGGCTTGTATGCAAAACTTCGGAAATCCCGGGGGATTTTATGATAAAGAGTTTTACAGTGAAGGTAGTCCTAAAACTAGTGAAGATTCATTATATTTAAACATATGGACACCAGCTGAAAATAAAGGTGAAAAGTTACCTGTAGTATTGTGGATTCACGGTGGAGGATTTTTTGGTGGTTATGGGCATGAAAAAGAATTTGACGGAGAAGAGTATTGCAAAAAAGGAGTTATTCTTGTAACTATTAATTATCGTTTAGGGGTGTTTGGATTTTTAGTTCATCCATGGCTTATAGATGAAAGTGATAGAGGGACAGTTGGAAACTACGGTATATTAGATCAGATAACTGCATTAAAATGGATATATGAAAATATCGAAGAATTTGGCGGTGATTTTGAAAATATTACTATTATGGGACAATCAGCTGGATCTATGAGTGTTCAAACATTAGTGTCATCACAGCTTACAGGAAATATGATAAAAAAGGCTATTTTGCAAAGTGGAGGTGGCTATGCTAGTGAACTAAATCGAGATTATAAAATAGAAGAAGCAATTAAAATAGGAGAACAATTTATAAAAGCTTGTGAGGTAGATTCTTTAGAAGAACTAAGAAAATTACCTGCAGAATTTATTCAAGATAAAGCAAATCTCATCATAGCACAAGGATTTGCTTCTGGACAAGGTCTTGTATTTATCCCTGTAATAGATAATTATGTACTTAAAGGTGGATATAACGAACTAGTGGACAACGGATTTATAAAGGATATACCTTATATAATTGGTTCAACTAAAAATGATATTCTAGTGTCACCAGAAATGTTAGAGAAGGGGAACCGTGGTAGCATATATGATGCATGTATTAATTGGAGTCTAAAGTGTGAAGAGTTAGGGCATAATGCATCCTATGTATATTACTTTACAAGAGATTTGCCAGGAGATGAGGCTGGAGCTTTCCATTCCGCAGAACTTTGGTATATGTTTGGGACATTAAAAAGATGTTGGAGACCAATGGAAGATAAAGACTATGAGTTAAGTAAGAAAATGATAGAATATTGGACTAATTTTATGAAAAGCGGAAATCCAAACCATGAAGGATTTGATGAATGGAAGCCATGTAAAAAAACAGAACCATTTATTATGGAGTTTTTCTGTTAGCAATATAAAAATAAAAATATATCTATTAAGATATATTTTTATTTTTTGTAGTTCTTTATAACCAAATTATAAATACTTTGCAGCTAAAAGAATTAAAATACATATGAATATAAGTATGCCTAATTTTACGTAAGGGCGTTTCATTAGTGGAGTTTCAATTGGTTTAAATGAACCTACATTATTTTTTTGGAGAATTTCACGTTCTATAGAATAAAGTTTAGATTTTATTTGCGCATTATAAGGATCATTTTTTAGTTCATTGTTTAATTTAATTTTTATTCGTGCATTTATCTGAGAACGCAAAGCTTTTGCTTCGCTGGAAAGTGAATTTAAATCAATGGCTTTGAGAACATAATCTTTTGCTTTTTCAAGTTCACCAAGTTTAAGATAGCTCTTTGTTAATATAAGAGGTATATCTGAGTCAGCTGGTGTTTTATTATAAGCATTTTCATAATCATTTATGGCAGCATCAAGTTGATTTTTTTCAAAGTATGCTGTTGCACGACACAAAAGGGCATCTGAGTTATCTGGTTCGATTAGTAGTAATTCACTAAGTACTAAAATTGCATTATCAAAATTTTCATTCTTTAAATTAAGCTTACCTTCAATAAGTAACAAGTCAGGATCATTTTCATAAATTTGTTTTACTTTCTTTATATAAAGGTCAGTTGCAGAAAGAGAATTTTCTAAAATACAATCATAAGCTTTTTCTCTATTTTCAAGAAAGCTTTCAAAATCTACTAAACATTTAGTGTTGAAGAAAGAATATCTCAATGGAGTCTTCTGTGTTATTTGCTTTTTTACATACTTCAAAAATTCCTCATTATTATGTCCATATTTGAAGTTTTCAGAGTCATTCCAATTGAAATTACTATCTAACAAAATCCAAATTTCTTGAGGGAGATAATGATGGATAGCTAAGAAATCAAACATTAACTTTGTAATGTTTTCTCTGTTTTCAATATTCCACATAGCATCATTGTTCAAAAGAGCTTTCCAATTATCTATATCAATTCTTGCAAAAAAGTTATTATATAAAGATTCAACTGCTAACATGAATTTATTATTTTTTTCATAGAGGTTTTTAGCATCATTCAAATTAAATTCTGATAAGTCAACTTTTGAATGTTGAAAGGAAATCTGATTAAATGAAGAAATTTCTTCTATGGAAGAAGAGGAAAAGCTGAAATCATGGTATGTTTTAACTTGAATTTGTTCTGAATTTGTAATATTCTCAGAAGAATCTTCATTTATGGATTTTATAAATTTAACATTCTTTAGTGCACTGTCATATGCTTCACGAAGCTTCTGATAACCTATAGGATCATCCTCAGGGTTATGGAGTTTAAGTTTTTTAGCATATGCTTTTTTTATTGCAGAAATATCATCAGTTGGATCTATTTCAAGTATACTCCAGAAATTCATCGAAATTTACCTTCCCTTCAATTGCATCAGTTAACAAAATTCATAATTAGTTAAATGCATAATCATATGTTATCTTTGTGTGTTTATAAACATGAGTATAGAACTATTCCACTTAAATGTTGGTAGAAAAATGTCGATTTTTTGTAACTTGTCCACCAACATTATTATGGAATAGTACTATATAAACAAAGAAATAGTATTACACATAGCCTATATATTACAATGTAGGAACTTCAATAGAATATATATAAGTATAAATACTGTTGCAATAATTATATCATGAAATATTAATTTGCAGTGTTGATAATAGTGGAGGAAATGATTTGAACAGATAAATGTAGTGAGGGTATGGTATAATTTTGATATATTAGAAGGTATAAATAAGTTATGTAATTGTAGATAAGGAGGAGATCTATATGAAAGAGGCAATGCTAAAAACAAGAGAAATATATTACAGAGAAAGAAAAAAGTTAAGATTTCATTTTAGTAGCTATACAAAATTACAAAAACCAAACTGGATGTTGCAATCAAAAGATGATAGGTTTGAGAGCACATATAGAGATCAGAAAGTTTTAATAAGAGAAGGCAGGATTGCAGTAGCATGTATAGTCCAAGCCAATTCTTTATTATTTGAGCAAGGGAA
Organism: Clostridium sp. TW13; assembly: GCF_024345225.1. Classification (NCBI taxonomy): domain Bacteria; kingdom Bacillati; phylum Bacillota; class Clostridia; order Eubacteriales; family Clostridiaceae; genus Inconstantimicrobium; species Inconstantimicrobium mannanitabidum. The sequence continues at coordinate 3,055,364 of NZ_BROD01000001.1, read as the reverse complement.
GGATAATTGTCCAGCAGTCATGCTCTTTTCAGAAGATACTTTTTTTGAAGAGCAACCTGAAAAACTAAAAAGTATTGCGTCAAAATTATTTAGAATAAAAGGTGTTAGTTGTGGAGATGAAGAGATTCAGATGTTTGCAGATATTCTTGCAGATGAGAAAGTAACACTTTTTAATTATGAGATTCCTGACAAATTAACTTATGGAAAGAAAGTTTTCTTTACAACATTTATGGTTCATAGGGAGCATTTGCCAAATGGTTATATTGACTTTGATTATTTTCCTGCTTTGATTTGTCCTGAAAAAACTGAGGCTTCAATTATTCTTCCAGCAAAATATTGGGCGTCTGAAATTGAGTGGTAATAATATCAAAGAGTCTTAATGGTGATAAAAATTCCAAAATATATGTTAAGCACTTAATGCAAAATATACGGGTAGTAAAAGTAATTTAGTTTTGTTGAGAGTGGTTTCTTAATCAGAGATAGTATATTGTACAAACATACTGTACCTGGTGGAAAATGAGAATAATATAATTAAAATTATCAAGTGAAACTTGATTCATGTGGGGGGTGATCCCCATCTGAATCTTAGTTGAACTTATCCAGGAGCGTGCAGCCATTATCTCCAACTTAAAGAAGTTGGAGTGTTATGGATGCTAGCTATCGGATAAAAATAGTTAGTGGTAAATGAGAAATACGATATTATAAAATATAAGCAAATATAAGCAATAATTAGTGCAAAACAATCATTAAATATACATATTTGTTCAAAATAGTTCATAAAACATTAAACAATATGATTGTAATTGCGATAATATAGGGTGTTGCGTAAATTTTAGGTATCTGAAAATAAATAACATAGTGTATAAAACTATTTGCTTTCAGATGCCTTGGATGCAATTGTACAAAAATTAACAAAGAGGAGGAATTTGGACTTATGCAGGGCATAAAAGGTGAGAGCGTGCTTTATGGGCTTGACAATATGAATAGTGAATTAGATAGCATAGTAACAAAAATGAATTTAAAGAGTCAACACTTTGAGATAAAGTTAGTTATTTCTGAAGCTGTTAATAATGCCTTTGTTCATGGCAATAACTGTGATAAAAGCAAGCCGATACTTGTAAAGTGGCAAGTGTTAGGAAAAAAATTAACTTTAACAGTAACAGATTGTGGCGATGGAATTAAAAGTTTAGATATTGTTAAGGAAATCAATCAAAATAATATTTTAAGCGAAAGCGGAAGAGGACTATTTATTATAAATTGCTATGCTGATGAAGTGAATTACATCGATAACTCTATAATTGTAAAAAAGTACATTATGTAGAGTCAGAAAAACTATTTTACATTTTACATAACAGGGGGTAAACTAATGAAGATTTCTATAAAAACAAAATTGATGATTACTTTTTTTATTGTAATCTCTATACCAATGTGTATTTTAGGTGCTATATCATTTAGCATGTCAAAAAATTCTATACAAGCATCTGTTCAAGAGCAATTAAAGGAACAGGCAGCAAGTGCAACAAATTTAATTGAAGATAAAATAGATTCAGTAAAACGCATGTTAGAAGTGTCAAGTTTGAATCAAGAGATTAGCAATATTATTACAAATCCCAATTCAGACAATTTGAATTTGGCTTATAAATATATTCAAAGTGTTCAGGAAAAAAATAAAGATTACATGGAGGCATTGATTATTACAGATGCCAAGGGTAAGGTGATTATTGATAATCAAACACAGACACCTAATATTGATTTAAGTGATAGATCCTACATAAAGTCAGCGCTTAATGGAAAAGAGCAGGTTAGTGATGTATTAACATCTAGATTCACAGGGAATCCTGCTATTTTTATAGCTTATCCTCTTAAAAGTGGCGATAAGGTCATAGGAACTGTAGTTGGAAGCATTAACTTTGCTAATGTTTCAAATTATGCAGCCAAAATTAAAATTGGACAAAAAGGTTATGCATACATGATTAATAGAGATGGACTAATTGTGTATCATCCTGATAAGAACAAAATATTAAAAGAGAATGCAAGCGATAAAGCAAATGATGAGTTTAAAATTATTATTGATCAAATGAAAAGTGGCAAAACAGCACAGGAATTTTATACATATAATAATGTAAAAAAATATGTTGCTTTTGAATCAGTTGAAAATTGGGTGGTTGCAGTTACAGCAGACTACAATGATTGCATGTCATCATCAATAAGTATTAGAAATTATACAATTATTATTGTTTTTGTAGCTATTATCATAGCGATGATATGCGCGTACTTATATTCTAAAAAGGGAATTATAGATCCTATAAATAACTTAGAAAAGTTGATGAAGCGTGCTGGTGAAGGAGACTTGACTGTAAAGGTGAATGTACAGAGTAAAGATGAAATAGGAGAGTTAGGAATTTCGTTTAATAATATGATATCTCATCAAGATGAAATAGTGAGAAGGGTGTTGAGTGCTTCACAACAGCTGACAGCAGCTTCAGAAGAGATGGCAGCTTCATCAGAGGAGATAAGTGCAACAACAGAAGAAATAAGTGCAACGATGAGTCAAGTAGCGTTAGATGCTGAAAAGCAAAATGAATCCATAGTAGATATTTCAGAAGTTCTAGTGCAGTTATCAAGTCTTGTACAACTTGCACAAAATAGAGCTAAATCAACAAGTTTAAATGCAAGTAATACAATGAATGTAGCGGAATTTGGAAGAACCAAGGTAGAAGAAACTGTACAAGCAATGAAGGAAATTAGTACTAGCAGTGATAAAACAGCAAAAGCACTTGAATTATTAAATGGTTTATCTGCAAAAGTTCATGGAATAGTTCAAACTATAAATGCTATTGCAGAACAAACTAATCTTTTAGCACTGAATGCATCAATAGAGGCAGCTAGGGCTGGAGAGCATGGTAAGGGTTTTAGTGTGGTAGCTGATGAAGTAAGAAAATTAGCTGAAGAGACTAATGATAGATCAACAGAAATAGCAGCACTAGTAGGAGAGATGATAGAACAAACTCAAAATGCTGTAAGTTCAATGGGAAGTGCAAAGACTGAAGTTGACAATGGAGTACAGATAGTATCAGAAACAGATAAAGCATTTATTGATATAATTAATGCTATAAAAGATATAGTTAATAACGTTAATGAAATTGTTGATATTACTGGAGATGAAGTTGCATCTTCAGACAAGGTTGTTAGATTGATTAATGAAGTAGCTACAGTTACTGAAAGTAATACTGCTAATAGTGAAAATGTATCTGCAGCAACAGAAGAACAAGCTAATGCAATAAATAACTTTACAGCAACAGCTGAGGAAACAAGTGCAATGGCAGAAGAATTAACTAAACTTGTAGAAAAGTTTAAACTATAGGGGAGAAGATAAAAGATGGAAAGCAATATAATTATAAATATACCAAAGGATTTTATTGTAGATGAAGTGGCGAATTTTAGATTGGAAACAAATAAGCTAGTAGAAGAAGGAAAAACGAATTTTATTTTTGATTTTAGTAAATGCAATTTTATAGATAGTACTGGACTTGGAGCATTAGTATCTATTTATAAGAAGTGTGTTGAAAAAGGTGGCAGTATAAAGTTAAAATCATTAAAACCAGAGGTTGAAAAATTATTTAAATTAACAAGATTAGATAAGGTATTTGAAATATGTCAATAGTGAGCACCTAAGATAGTCTATATTTAGGCATCTGAAAATAAATAACAAGTTCCAATATATTAGACTATGGACTTATTTATTTTCTGAAGATGCCTTATGATATTAAGGTAATTGAAATCGAAAGGACCTTTAGTTTATGAGTTCGGAAGAAAAAAAGGTAGAAATATCGCAGAATAATACAGAGTTAATTGATGTCATATTAGATAAAGAAAAGTGTAAGATGCTAGAAAAACAACTAAATAGAATACTAAATGGAATTCCTGATGTAATAAAGGTATACAATAATGATTACACAATATCTTTTTTTAATGAAGCTGGATATAAGTTTTATAATACTAATCTTGAAGAAGTGAAAGACAAAAAGTGTTATGAAATTTTAGGTAGAACAGAAAAATGCTTAGATTGCTCATTTGAGGCAGCAGTTCAGACTAAAGACATGATATCTAAAGAAAGATATATTCCAGAATTAAATAAATTTATGGATGTTTCTTGCAATGCAGTTATAGGTGAAGATGGAGAACCATTATATATTGTTGAAAGATTACGAGATATTACAGAAAAGAGAGTTCTTCAGAAAGTGCTAGAAGAAAGAGAAGAAACATATAAGCAGGCTATAAAAAGTATACCAGATCCAGTGATTATAATAGTAGATAATATAATTGTTTTAGGAAATCTAGAAGCATGTAAGTTATTTAATTTAAGTTATGATAAAATTATTGGAAGCAATATATATAAGCATTTTCAAGAAAAGTATTTAAAATCTTTACACAAGAGATATAGAAATATATTATTACAAAAGAAGATAAAAGATATTTCAGAGTATGAGTTTATTCTTTCTGATAATAAAGTAGCTATTTTGCAAATATCTCATAGTTATATATCATATAAAGGGAAGCCTGCAATAATAGCTATTATAAGAGATGTAACTGAAATTAAGAAAGAATTAAATAAAGCAGCAGAAATCCAAAGAAAAACTATTCAAAAAGAATTTCCAGCAGAAGGAATTGTTGATATTAAAACTGTATATGTGCCTGCTGATATTGTTAGTGGGGATTTTTACAGAATATACAAAGTAAGTGAAACCTTGATTGTGGGAATACTTGTTGATGTTAGGGGAAAGGGAATATCAGCAGCACTTAGTATATCAGCTTTTGATGTTTTGTGTTTTCAAGAGATAGCAGTTACTAATGAACCTATGGAAATAGTGAAAAATTTAAATAAAAAATTAATAGACTATTATGAAGAAAATTATATTGCAGTATGTTGTTTTAGCATTGATTTTAGTAAAAAGCAACTGAAGGTAGTAGGAGCTGGAATAAATCAATTTATCTTTCAAAGAGAAAAAGTTGAAGAAAAAATTGTTGAAGGAACCTTTTTGGGTATGTTTGAAAATAGTGAATTTGCTCAACAGATTATCTCATTGCAAAAAGGTGATAGAATTTACTTCTTTACAGATGGATTAGATTTTATATTAGATGAAGATAAAGTCATACAAACATATATGGAAGATGCAAGTGCATTGGAATTTAAAAATTATATTGAGGAGTTTTTAAATGATACTATATTAGACGTTGGAAAATTAAAAGATGACTCCACAATGATTTTAATAGAAGTTTTGTAGTATTACTATGTGTTTATACTAAGATAGAATCTTATTTAGTGTGCCATAGAGCAATTTTGCTTTATGGCACATTTTTATAGCAGTAGTATTTTATAATGATTATTTTACAATAAAGAAAATTATAAGAATTAAATTTTCTAGGATTTAAATCTAATAGTGAGGTAATACAATGGTGTTAATAGAATTTGAGAGAAAAATTATCTATATATCTATTGACAAACTTGAAAAATATAAATATACTTAAATTACAGAATGATTTTACAAAATTAAATTGAATTAAATATAAAAACAATACATGCAATTAAAACATTAAATAAGCGTGAAAATACAGTTTTTACAGTCTTTAAAAAATTAGTGTGATAACATGTAGTTTGAGCAAATTTTTTTAAATATATAAATTGAATGAAATTAAATTTATATAAATCAATAGAATAATTTTAAGAGAGGTATAGAACTATGAACTTTTATAACTTTAAAGCAAAAAACATGAATGGAAAAGAAATTAGTATGGAAGAATATAAAGATAAAGTTGTTCTAGTTGTAAATACAGCAAGTAAATGTGGATTAACTCCTCAGTTAGAAGGACTTGAAGCTTTATATAAGGAATATAAAGATAGAGGATTAGAAATTCTTGGTTTCCCATGTAATCAATTTGCTAGTCAAGATCCTGGTACCAATGAAGAAATTAGTAACTTTTGCTTAGTTAATTATGGAGTATCATTTACAATGTTTGAGAAAATAGATGTCAATGGTAAAGATGCGCACCCAATATATAAATTTTTGAAAAAGGAAGCTAAAGGAACACTTGGTAGTGAAATAAAGTGGAATTTCACTAAGTTTCTAATAGATAAAGAAGGGAATGTAGTGAGGAGATATGCTCCAATAACAGTTCCAGAAAAAATAAAAAATGATATAGAGAAATTACTATAAGTATTGGAGGAAGAAATAATGAATATATTTGATTACAAGTTTATAGATATTAATGGAAAGGAAGTATCTCTTGAAGAGTATAATAATAAGGTTTTATTAATTGTGAATATAGCAAGTAAGTGTGGATTTACACCACAACTAGAAGATTTAGAAAAGCTATATAAAAAGTATAATGATTATGGTTTTGAAATACTAGGATTTCCATGTGACCAATTTGCAAATCAAGCTCCAGGAAGCAATGCTGATTTGAATAATTTTTGCAAACTTAATTATGGAGTGACTTTTAAGCTTTCAGAAAAAGTAGATGTTAGAGGGGGAGACGCTCATCCAATATTTAATTACTTAATAAGTAAATGTCCTTTTGAAGGCTTTGATAAAGAGAATATTTCTTCTAGGATGATATATTCAGTGCTAGAAGAAAATTACCCAGAGTATTTGGTTGGAGATAGCATAAAGTGGAATTTTACTAAATTCTTAATTGATAGAAATGGTAATGCTATAAAAAGGTTTGAGCCAAGTGTAGAACCTATGGACATGGTAGAGGATATAGAGAAGACACTTTCACATAACGTATTAAAATAATCTAAATGATAGCAAAAATTATTATAGCTTGTAGCACTTAAGTTGTGCTGCAAGCTATTTTTGTTGAGAAAAAATTAAGCAAAAAAGAGCGCGGTGATGTTAGGCAAATAAGACATTGCCTTTATTAGTTCATAAAAAAATTAATGAATTTGATAAAAAAAGAAATTAGGAATAAAATTAATATTGGTTGTTATAGAAAAAATATGAATTGTGCATTAAATATGGAAGTTAACCATAAAAATGAGGTGAAACATGGATATAGTAAAAAAATATGAGGAATTAACTAAAAAGCAAGCTGAAAATAACCCCAGAACAGCCTATAAGATGATAAAATTAGGGCTCTTTTTTGAAAAGCAAATAGTAAAATTAACATCAAATGAGGTTCCAGAAGCATATAAGAAGTTAAATTTAATAGCTATTAATTCAATTTTAAAAGCATTAAAGAACCCAGAGAATTCTGCATGGGTAAATATTTTTACACCAGTAGAAATATTGCAGTGCTTTGATATAGATGCGTTATCAATAGAATGTATGTCATGCTTTATGTCAGGATTTGAATGTGAGGATTTTGTAAATGAGTATGCTGAAAATATAGGGGTAGCAGAGACCTTATGTTCTTATCATAAGGGTTTTATAGGAACAGTGGAAAGTGGGATACTTCCAAAGCCTAAATTTGCATTTACAACGTCAACCTGTTGTGATGGCAATGTTAATACAGTGCGTTATCTTTCAGAAAAACATGATTTGGATTCATATGTATTGGATATTCCTTATGAATATTCTGTAGAGAATGAGAAATATGTTGTGGCTCAATTAAAAGATATGATTGCTATGCTTGAAGAAAAGTGCAATAAAAAATTTGATGAGAATAGATTAAAGGAAATATTAGAAAGAGAAAATGAGTCTAAAAAGTGTTTCAAAGAATACTTAAAGTATCAAAGAACAAAATATTATCCAAGCTCCTTAACATTGCATATGTACATGCTGTTTGCATCCCATGTAGGTATAGGAACTAAGGAAATTTATGATTTTTATAAATTATTAGCTGAGGATATAAAAAAATATCCTGATAGTGAAGGATTAAAGGTATTTTGGGTTCATCTTTTACCATATTACCAAGAAACAATGAAAGAATATTTTAACTTTAATCCTAAGTATCAGATTCAATGTTATGATATGAACTTTGATTATATGGAAGAATTGGATCTTGAACATCCACTTGAAGCATTAGCTAAAAAACTTATTTTAAATATATATAATGGCTCCTATGAAAGAAAGATTGAAGCAATTACAAAAGCTGTTGATGAACTTGATTCACAAGCAGTTATACATTTTTGTCATTGGGGTTGTAAGCAGTCTTCAGGTGGAGTAATGCAACTTAAGCAAGCCATGAAAGATAAAAATATACCAATGCTTATTTTGGATGGAGACTGTATGGATAGAAGAAATTGTCATGATGGCCAGTTGAAAACTAGATTAGAAGCATTTTTAGAAATATTAAAGAATATGGAGGCAAGCAGATGATTGGGTATACATGCAAATACACACCAATAGAGATATTCACAAGCTTAGGAATTGAAACTAAGAGAATTGATCCTAATGTAACAAGTTATGATAAAGCAGAAACAATGATGCACACTAACTTATGTTCTTATGTTAAGGGTGTATTGGAAGATGTTATTACAAATGATTATGAAGGAGTAATACTAACAAGCTGTTGTGATAGCACTAGAAGATTATATGATACATTAAAAGAGAATTTCCCAGGAAAATTTATTTATATATTAGATTTGCCTAGAAAGGTTAATGAAGAATCTATCAACATTTATGCAGATGTGGTTAAAGAAATGGTACAAGCTTATGAGGGATTTAGTAACAAAAAATTTGATGAGAAAAAGCTTAAGAAAGTATGTGACACACTAAAGGTTGAGCATGTTAAACCTTCAAGTAAATTAAACATAGGGTTAATGGGTGCAAGGTGTAATGATGGGATAATTGAAATGGTTAAAAAATATAATACCAATATATTTTTTAATATTTCATGCACTGGTGATGAGAGAGAATATAATTTGAAAGATGATAATATATATCATGATTATATAAAGGACTTATTAAGCAAATTGCCATGTCTTCATATGACTGATATTACTGAAAGAAATAATTTTCTTGAAAAGCAAAAGGAAAACCTAGATGGAATTATATATCATACAGTTAAGTTTTGTGATATTTATTCTTATGAATATGCAGATCTTAAAGAAAATTATGATGTTCCTGTGCTAAAGGTAGAAACAGATTATACTAAGCAATGTGAAGGACAAATTAAGACAAGAGTTGAAGCCTTTATTGAATCGTTAAATGCTAATAGAGGAACAGGTGATAATAATATGGATATGAGCAAAGATATTAATGATAACTTAAAAAATAAGGATATTGAAGAAGCTAGTGAAAACATGAAATATGTAATGGGAATTGACAGTGGATCAACATCAACTAATGCTGTTATTCTAAATAATAGAAGAGAAATTGTAGCATATGAAGTAGTAAGAACTGGAGCTAAGAGTAGTGAAAGTGCCAAAAGGGCTTTAGAACAAGTATTGAATAAAGCAGGATTAAGCACAGAAGATCTTTCATTAATTGTATCTACAGGTTATGGAAGAGTAAGTATAACTTTTGCGGACAAGGATGTAACAGAAATAAGCTGCCATGGAAAAGGAGCTCATTATTTAAATCCTAAAATTAGAACAATAATAGATATTGGTGGACAAGATAGTAAGGTTATTAAATTAAATAATAAAGGTGAAGTAGTAGACTTTGTAATGAATGATAAATGTGCTGCAGGTACAGGTAGGTTTCTAGAAATGATGGCGAGAACTTTAGAGATAGATATAAAAGATATGGGACCAGAATCTTTAAAATGGAAGGAAGATATAAAGATAAGCAGTATGTGTTCAGTTTTTGCAGAGTCAGAAGTAATTTCACTAATTGCTCAGAATAAAGAAAAGGCTGATATTATCCATGCTTTAAATCAATCTATATCTAGCAGAACCAATGCACTTCTAGGAAGGGTAGGAAAAGAAAGTGAATTTATGATGACAGGCGGAGTAGCACAAAACGTAGGGGTTGTAAAAGCAATAGAAGAAAAGATTGGAGAGAAATTATTCATTTCAGATGAGCCAGAGATAGTTGGAGCAATAGGGGCTGCCTTATTTGGAATTGAGAGTTTAGAATAACAATCTATTAGGAGAAGGTATAGGCAAATTTTAGCTTGCTTTAGTAATTCCATGAATAAGCCAAGCTTATTCATGGATACCATCCAAGGGGGGATAAAATTGAGAAAAGAACTAGAAAAGAAAGAAATGTTTAAATTATATTTTTGGACATTAAGTTATTTCAAGCCATTTATATTACTAACTTTGTTATATGTTATATGTGGTGGCACTATGATTTGGGGGGAATTAATGATTCCTCGTCGTATGGGATATTTAATTGACCGTGTTGTGCCTTTAAAACAGTTATCATTACTTATAAATCAAATTTTCATTTTATGCGGTATAGTTGTAGTTATCTTGATTGCGAAGTCAATCTTTAACTTATTAGAACAAATCATATCTAATAAAATTATTAAGAATCAACAAACTGACTTAATGGAAAAGCTACAAAAGTTAGGTTTTTCCTACTATGAAAAAGTACCTACAGGGGAGATTTTATCTATATTTGAAAATGCGGTAAATGAGACTCAACAGACTTACACCTTCTTATTTCCACAATTCATTTACTGCTTAGCACAGTTTGTAGTGCCATCTATTATTCTCATTTCCAGTGAACCTATCTTCTTTTTCGCTGCTATGGTTGGCAATATTATATATGTATTTTTAAATAGAACAGCAAATAAAAAAATACAGTATTACCTAGGTATTGAAACTAAGGCAGCACAAGTATCACAAAGATCTTTATATGATGCCATTGAAGCTACAACTGAATTAAAAACAATGGGGAGTAAAGATTGGATCATAAATAAAACTATAGGGGATTTCAATGAATTTAGGGTTGCTAGAATGTGGTCAATTTTTTGGAGACATTTTCGTTATACAACAGTTGGTCTCACATTAACAATTTCTATTGTTTTGTTTTACTATTATGGTTTAGGATTAGTACAAAGCGGTGGATTATTGATAGGAGAACTTGTTGGGTATAGTTTTCTTATGGGGCTTGTTTCTCGAGGATTTTCAGTGTTTTTTTACATTATCCCAGCTCAATATAATGCATTAAATTATGCTAAGTATTTATATGAATTTTTAAACTTGAAACCAGATGTTGTAGAAGATGATAATGATTTAGAAGTGCAAATAGATAATTTTGATATTGAGTTTAAGAATGTTTCTTTTTCTTATAAAGATAAACAACCAATTATAAATGACATATCTTTTAAAATTCCATTTGGTAAAAAAACAGCTATTGTTGGAGAAAGTGGCAGTGGCAAGTCAACCATATTGAAATTAATAGGGCGATTTTATGATGTTACAGATGGTGAAATTTTAATGGGAGGATATGATATAAAAAAATTAAAACTAAAAAGTTTAAGGAAAAGCTTTGGTTATGTGTTCCAGGATACATACCTATTCAATATGTCAATTAAGGATAATATTAAGCTTGGGAAGCTTGATGCCACAGAGGATGAAATTATAGAAGCAGCTAAACGTGCCAGTGCACATCAGTTTATTATGGATACAGAAGAAGGATATGATACCATTCTTGGTGAACGAGGTGTTCGTTTATCAGGTGGTCAAAAACAACGTATTTCAATAGCTAGAATGATACTTAAGGAACCACAGATTATTTTACTAGATGAAGCAACATCAGCCTTGGATAATGTGACTGAAGCTGCTATCAAGAAATCTATAGATGAGCTATCAGCAAACAAAACAGTTGTAGCTGTAGCACATAGACTCTCTACAATAAGAGAATATGATTCAATTATTGTGCTTGAAGCAGGCAAGATTGCAGAACATGGGACTTATGAGTCCTTGATGGATAAGAAGGGACTATTTTACGGAATGGTAATGAGGGGGGCTGCAAATGAGGTCTAGTATGTCATTTATTTTTAAGTATATAAACAAGAAACGCTGGTTTTTATTGGGGTATTCTGCTATTTTTTTAGAGAGTCTCACACCGATTATTGCAACACTATTGCAGCGAGACTTAATTGATAAAGTATTCAGTGCAAAACAATATCAGGAATTTCCTAAGATACTAGCACTGTATGCAATTTTCTTTTTTGGGCCTAAGTTATGGTTTACTGTTAGAAAGGTAGTATTCTTTCATATAGGTTATAACCTTCAGACGGTTTTAACAAAGGAATTTTTGATAAAAATCTATGATATGCCAACAGCAGCTTTTAACAAAGAACATGTAGGCAGTCTATTAAACAATATAAGAAACAATATAGCTGATGCCAGTGATTTATCTGTTAATCAAATACTTTCAGAATCAGTGAAAAATATTCTTACCATTGTCTTTTTAGTATTTTCAATAGCAAATATTAATTTTATGATGTTAATAATTGTAGTAACAGTATCAATTATTTATTATGCTTTACTCCATAAGTTTGGCGAGAAAACCAAGCAATTTTCACAGCAGGTCAGAGAGGAAAAAGCTAATGTTGCTATTGCTGTTGAAGAAAGTATTTCATCAATTAGAGAAATAGTAGCTTATAATCGTCAGGATTGGCAGATCAACAATTATAAAGAAAAGTTTTCTCAATATTTTAAGGCAATTATAAAGCAAGGTTTATTTAAGAATAAGATTTTGTTTATAAGTGATCCTTTTCTTTACGGTACTAAAATTGTTGCAATTTTACTTGGTGGTATAGGTGTAATTTCAAACCGTATTTCTTTAGGGGAATTCGTAGTAGGCTTTACCTTTGTTGATCAATTAGTAACAGAGCTTGGACAATTATTCGAACAAGCATTAATTGCTAAAAAGCTAGAAGCTTCTGTTGAATGTATTAAGTCTGTAATAGGAAGAGATGAGGTTAAGTTTGGTTCTGCTGATTTTAATAAGCACATTGAATCAATAGAATTTAGAGATGTAACCTTTAGCTATTCACCTGACTCTCCTGCAGTTCTTAATGATATATCAATAGACTTTCCAATTGGCAAAAAGATTGCTATTGTTGGGAAAAGTGGCAGTGGTAAATCAACTATTGCACAATTACTAACTAGAGCATATTCACCGGATAGAGGAGAGGTTTTTATCAATGATGTTCCAATCAATTGCTATGGAAAGCAATATACAGATAAGGTTTCTATGGTTTTTCAACAACCTTATTTCATACCTTCCACTATTAAAGAAAACTTAACATTGGATAAAAGTTATAAACCTATAGATATTGAGAATACATGTAAAGAAATGTTATGTCATGATTTTATTGTGGGTTTTCCAAATCAATACGAAACTCAAGTTGGTGAGCGTGGAATTTCATTATCTGGTGGACAAAAGCAACGATTGGCATTATCAAGAGCTATGTTAAAAAATACAGAGGTGCTCATTTTAGATGAAGCAACATCAGCCTTAGATACTGAAACTGAATTTTCAGTTCAAAAGAATATTGATAAATTGAGAAAGGGAAAGACAACAATCATCATAGCCCATAGAATATCAACTATTCAAAATGCAGATATTATATACGTTTTAGATAAAGGGAAAATTGTTGCTAAGGGACCACATGAAAAGTTAATGAGTGAAAGCACTATATATAACGAATTGTATAACTTTCAACAGGTAAGATGAGAATTAATAAAATTATAAGCATCCGTAAGGGTGCTTTTTTTATGCAATAAAAAAGGGGAGAATCTCATTTCCCCCTATTTAATTATACCATATCTAAAAAATAATATATAGACTGTTATTTAAGCTATTTCACAGGTATACTTAAGAAGAATTTTATGGCCTATATATCCATAGCAAGGAGGCAGATGTATATGAACATTAATGACTTTGAATGGAAGACAGAAGATCAGTGGCTGGAGCTTGTGCTTAAGGAGACTCAAAGGCAGCTGGAGGAAGAGCTTGATTATAAGGACAGATTTAAAAATGATGCTCTTGAAACTCAAAGGGAAATGTGGGAGGAGCTTGGATCTGTATCTATAACCAATGGGCTTGAGCAAATTGTAAGCTTTATGGGGTTTGTTGACAGGATGAAATACCAAAAGAGAAATCATGAAGTTACAAGAACCCTTCAGGAGAAATATGAGCGGATGCTTAAGGCACCTTACTTTGGAAGAATTGATTTTCATGAAAATGGAGAAGAAAAGGCAGAAAAGTATTATATCGGTATGTCAAATCTTATGAATGAGGATTATGACTTTTTAATATACGATTGGAGAGCTCCAGTTTCAAGTATGTTTTATGATTATGAAATAGGAAAGGCAGGCTACCAATGTGCTGAAGGGACTATTGAGGGAGATCTCACTTTAAAGAGACAGTACAAAATCAATGAAGGTAAAATGGAGTATATGTTTGATAGCAACCTTAAGATAGACGATGAGATGCTCCAGGAAATCTTAGGTAAGGGCACCGACAGTAAGATGAAGGCTATAGTGACAACTATTCAAAGAGAACAAAACAGGGTTATCAGAAATGAAGAATACAAAAACCTTATTGTTCAAGGGCCTGCTGGCAGCGGAAAAACTTCCATTGCTCTTCACAGAATAGCTTATCTTTTATATAAACATCGAGATAAAATAACCCCTAAAAACATAGTGATATTTTCACCAAACCAGATTTTTAATGACTATATATCCAATGTACTGCCTCAGCTTGGAGAAGACAATATGCTTCAGTCTACATTTAAGGAATATATGCACAAAGCTTTAGGCAATAGATTTATTAAGGAAGATTACTATGACATGATGGAATTTATCTTTACTGGAAAGAAGTCTTTTGATTACAAGATAAGAATCAAAAACATAAAATATAAATCTTCGCTTGAATTTATAGATGTATTAAAGAGACACGTAGAGAAAACTGAAAAAGCAGATAGAAACTTTAAGGACATAATTTTTAGGGATAATTTAATAGTGTCATCAAAGGAAATTGAAGAGTTGTATTACAAGGATTATATAAGATTTCCTCTAAAAAGAAGGCTTGATAAGATAAGAGAAAGAATTTTATTTTTACTAAAACCTTATGAAGAAGAAAGAAAAAATGAAATTTATGAAAATCTATGGGATACAGGTTCTTTTGTAGATGAGATGGAAGTTAAAGAAAAGGCAGCAGCTTTAATTACTGAAGAAACTAAGTATGTATATGAAGAAATTAGAAGAATTACAAAGTTTGATTTGCTTGATATTTATAAGAAGCTCTTTAAAAAATTGGAGCCTGAAATAAAAAATTATACCCTTAGAAAACTTCAATCTAACTTTCTTAACTACGAAGATCAGGTGCCAATGCTTTATTTAAAAGGAGCCTTTGGAGATTTTCCTAAAACCACAGAAATCAAATATGTAATAATTGATGAGGCTCAGGATCATACACCACTACAATATGAAATCTTCTATCAGCTTTTTGGCCACGCCAATATAACAATGCTTGGGGATTTAAATCAATCTATAAATCCATATATGAATGTTGGAAACTATAATAACATCGCTCATATATTTCCTCAGGATAATACCTGCATAATTAATCTTACAAAGAGTTATAGATCCACCATGGAGATTACTGAGTTTTCTAGAAGAATTTTAGATGATGAGGTTAATGCCCAATATGTAGAAAGAAGTGGAGAAAAACCAATAGTTCTTGGATATTCCCAGGAGAATTCTATTAATGAAAGAGTTCTAAAGGATATAGAAATGTACAAGGAAAAAGGTTATAAATCAATTGGAATAATAACAAGAACAGTAAAGGAAGCTGATGGAGTATATAGCTTTTTGAAGGATAAAACAGAAGTTAAGGCTTTGACTAAAGAAGATGATGAGTATGTAAATGGTACTTTAGTTATCCCAGCTTACCTTGCAAAAGGCTTGGAATTTGATGTAGTGGTTGTATATAATGCTGGGAATGTAAATTACAGTTCTGAAGAGGATAGATTGCTACTCTACACTGCATGCACAAGAGCACTTCATATATTGAATGTATATTATACTGGATGCTTGACACCACTAATGGAGAGAATAATTCAGGATTAGCAATCCATAAAGACACCACACTATTGAAAATATGAATAGTGTGGTGCTTCTATAAATTTTTGAATCTTATAGTTATTACACTAAATGAGAAAACTGTAGCATTCCTACTCTAAATGCGCAATTCGCGACATACCAATGACATAGCCACATGAATTCAATGCATTTACTTGAAAATATGATACATGTGAATTAACATAAATATCTGTCTCAAATCCAGTGCGAGGTACATTGTCTACTACAACTGACAATCTATCAGGTTTTGGACCCGCTAATACCTGCCAAGCCACAGTTTCAGTTGAACCATTCCATGATGCATAGACAATTACCGCATTTTCACGAAATATCTCTATAGCAATATTAGGTGGATAAAGCGGCAATCCTATCCATTTACTTTTAAAGGCCCTATAAGAAAGATTTTGATTAGGATATTGCATATCAAATAGAAAATTTAACGAAGGATCATTTTCTGTATTACCGACATTTGAGAATTCAGAAACATATGGGTCCTGCCCCCAGCCAACTAATTGATTCCCATTAGATAATGGTTGAAGATTCCCTTGAGTTGGAACATATAGCATTGGGTCATGATAATATGCTCGATCTACATTTGCAGTCATGTTCTGGAAATTCAGCTTAAGGATTAAGCCATGCGCTTTACTCTCAGGAGGAGAATTTGGGGAAGAACAGCAACCATTATCGAATAAACTTATCCTTTTTCCAGATCTATAACGGGCATCGTGCTGCCAAGAAAATGTGGCTTTTGGACCAAAAGTAAAATCACTTTGTTTTCCACCAAGCTGCCAAATTATATTCCCTGTTTCTTTATCAATATTATAAATGGCCCACATGTTACGCATGCTAATTAGAAGTGTATTATTTGGACCCTCTTGAACAGAATTCACGTGGAAACAATCCCAAATATTATTAAAAGTAGTTGCAGATGATGCAGGTATCATTGAATCTCTCGGATTAATATAATCAAGGACACTCCAAAAGAAAAGCAACTTACCAGTCTCAATATCAACTTCTTGAATGGAATAATTATTAAAGTATCCATCTACTGGCCCTCCATAGGGGGTTAAATCTGCTGATATTTGTTTAACAGCAGTAAACAAAGCAGTATTTCGATTTGTAATAGTAAACTCGTGAAGGTCAGCAGTGTACCCTTTTTGGGCAGTGAGTTTCTTAATAATTTTATAATTTGGGTTTATAATTTGGAAATAGGCACCAGGCTCAGGATTACCTGGTGGAAGATTAGGGGTTGCAGATTGAGTTCCTGAGATGGTTCCTTGCCACATGGTAAGAACCGGGATTCCTTTATAGCATTGTACTCTAAAGTCTGTATTCTGAATATATCTGTTATTAAGGGGGTTAAACCATATTGGGTTACCAGCTTGATCCATAATCAGTGATCCTGTTTGTCCAATCATAGTTGCCTCATATAGGGTATATGGTGAAACGAATATTAAGCCAGAAGCTGTTCCACCTTTATTCATGTTGATAGTAACCTTCATGGGATGCAAGTCTGGGGAGGAAACAAAATCCCACACTTGTGAGCTTGAATTATTGGCAGATTTTTCTGATGGTTCTCCCGCTTTAAAGTTATCCATCTAAATTATCATCTCCTATTTATTATCATATCAATGTTATTAATAATTATATTATTTGTACTTGATATATTATTGGTAATTATAGATGCAAGTAGAAAGAAAAGTTGTCACTCCACTAGCTCTAATTTGTGTATTCAATTTTTGTAGTATATATTATGTTGATCAAGATAATTTGTGTTGATTAAGATAAAAACGTAACAATCAAACTTTAGAATTATGAAAGGTGAACCGTACCATAAGTAAATGCGATTTTATGAATAAGTTTTTTATGGAGGCTACATATGCATTATGGAGTGAAATGAAGAATTTATCAGAATTAAGTATTCCTAAAGATACAGATTGGATAATCGTAGTGAAGTTTTTAAGGGAAATAGATTAAAAATTATGGTGAGAGGCACATTGATATAAGTTTTGGTCTAGTTAGAAAACTCATATCTTATGTGCCTCTCATCTATATTCGCGATGTATGTTAATTTGTATGTTTGTCGAATGTTTATGTAATAATTTTAGAGGATTTGTAATTTCATTGAAGAATATATAAATTTAGCAAAGATTGTGTGGCTGCCATACAATCTTTGCTAAATATAAAATAAGGGAGAGAATGAATCTTGTGAAAACCAAAATATTATGCTATTTTGCATTATGTGGGTTTGTAGTAAGTCTGTTAGTGCATATATCAACCTTTTTTATCAATCCACAAGAAAAAATACAAGGAGTTATGCTTATACATGTTTTATGTATTGTTGTATTAGGATTGGCATTAAATACTGCGAAAAAATCAAATTTAAACATAGTATCATTAGCCCCAAATACTCCCACATGGATAATATGCCTTGTAATCATCAGTTTTATTTATACAGGTATCAATTTTATGATTTTCATGGCTCTTATGAAGAATGGTAGTCCTGAAATAGTCAATGGATCATATGCATTGACAAGTCATGGACAATTGATTGAATATGTTACATATAAACAGTTTCAACGATATCAGGCATATGAAGTAAGAGGGTTTTCTGGACATTGGATGTTTTTCTTCATTGCCGCATATGCGGTTTTCTATGTTAACAAAATAAGAGAAACAGTCGGATATTAAATGAATCAATTTGTTAGGTTGAAAAGGGAGGGAGGTGAATGATTTGGACAGCTTATATAGCATAGCACCGGGATATGTATTGATATTTATTAAATTCTTCTGGTTCTTAGGAGCCTTAATCAATATATTGAATCTTGTTCTTATTATGAAAAAATACAAAAATAAAAATGCTGAAGAAAATATAAAACAAGCAATCACAATAAAGGTATACAAGCTTCAGGTTGTGGTGTTTTTAATCTTGGGAGTTTTACAATTCCTGGGGGGATTCAGGTATGCATTATACATATTTGATGTCAAGAATGTATACAACGTTTGGTTTATATTATCATGGGTTGTACTGATAGGTAACATAATACTTTCAGCTTTTTATTTTGTGAAAAACATAAGAAAATATTAAAAAGGGTGAGAAACACTAGAATGTTGGTGACAGGCTTATGACTTATGTGTTTTGTACAATAGGATATACAATAAACTAACAGATTAATGATGCGGACTTTAATGAGTTACAAAAAATCGCATTTGATAACGATACGGGGAACCGTACCATAAATGACGTAGTTTTAAAAAAACTATTGGTATTACTGGCTTTAAGAAATGTAATACTGTTGCATGTCATATCATAAAAAATTATATATAAGATAACTATAAAAACAATAAAGATATAGATAGTATAGAGCTTCACTTTGATCAAAAGGTACAGAAATATTTCATAAATAATAATGAAAGATAATTTCCGGATTATGGGGAGGCTCCTTCTTTTATTTTATTTAAAATTAGGATTTAGTTATTTATTAAACTAATTTGTAATAATTTTCAAAATATAATAGAAGTTATTAATTAGGTTGTTATGGAATAGTAATAATTTACGAACTAAAATTATTTATATTTTGTAAATATATGGGGGTGTGAGAATGAATGATAAATTTGAAATGTATCTACAAGAAAATTCACTTAAGGGACTAGAATCTATTCCAAAGAGCGATTTGCACAGCCATGCTGGTCGTGGAGGTTCAATTACATATATCGAACAATTGGCAAATGTTAAAATTACTCCTCCTTCAGAACCATTTAACTCTCTGAAGGAAATGAACCAGTGGTTAAATGATAATGTGAAATGTTATTGTCCAGGTTTTTCAGGGTATTTAAAAAGAGTTGAAGCCGCTTTTGTACAAGCAAAAAATGATAATATAGCGGTCTTAGCACTGAGTTTCGCAATTGATGAAATTGATGCGTGCGGAACGATTGATAATTTCATAAGTATTATGGACGGGCTACATAAAAAATTTGCTCCAGAAACAGAATTTCTTCCAGATTTAGCTGTGGGATATGAACCGGGTGAGCAGAGTAAACTTGATGAGATTTTTAGTGCAAACTGGTTTAGAGGTATTGATATTTGCAATTATTCAAGGTGTTACTCCATGAATGAACTAAAAAAGATATGTCAGAAGTCACGTGATTCAAAGTTGATACTTAAAGCTCATATTGGAGAGTTTGGCGGTGCTGATGATGTTATGAGGTATGCCGAAGAACTAGAACTTAATCAAATACAACATGGTATTGCGGCGGCTAATTCCCCACAAATTATGAAATGGTTAGCGAAACATAAAATACAGTTAAATGTTTGCCCAACAAGCAACATAATGTTAAGAAATTCACTAAATTATCAATCTCATCAAATAAGAAAGTTATTTGATTTTGGTGTTCCTGTTACAATAAATTCTGATGACTTAATAATATTTAACGCTACTGTTTCGCAAGAATATTTAAATTTATATAATGCAGGACTTATGACTGCTGATGAATTAAATACAATACGCTTAACTGGGCTAAATGAAGTTAATAACTATGCTTAATAAGCATAATCTTAAGTTGCTTTATTTCACAATATTCTACTAAAAGAGCTAGCTGTTGCACAGGATATTCTCCATGGCATGCAGCAAGATTATTTAAAGAAGTTACTGGGAAAGCACCGTTTCAATATGTGCAAGGAGTAGAAGTTGTAACAGACTACGCTAATAATATACCTGATTGGTATGAACTTATTCAATTGCCACTTTGTAAACCAATGGTTTTTCAGGGTAAACCTTATAACGATGAAGATTTTATGGATTCAATCGGCGAAGTTTGGAATCATATAGAAAGATTTACTCCGTCTGTTTATGGATATCAATGGGCATCAGAAGCTGTACTAAGATTTTAACTTGCACCAATGGGATACAGAGGGTATATTGAAGCACGTCCTGTAAAGGCTATAAATTAATAGTAGGTAAGTTTATTTATAATAATATAAAATGGTGCCAGCCTCATGACAAGTGATAATTATCCTTGAATATGTGGATAAGATTGAGTGTAATTGTGGAAAAATTTTTTCCAATTTGTTGATATTATTTGATAGTTTCATTATTACTGCCAATCACTGCGTTACGGTGACGCACTGTTTATTTTTTGTTAGTATTATATCTCTAAGACAGAACATTAAATATTAAAATATTGCGTAAAAGTATAACAATATATCAAAGTAAGGATTCATATTACAGGTGAATATATGAAAAAGATTATGGATGAACAATTAATTTATGAGATACTATCTGTTGTGGAAGAAATCCCAGAAGGGAAAGTGGCTATCTATGGACAAATTGCCAGCCTTATTGGCAGAGACAAAAATGCACGACTTGTCGGTAAGGTTCTTAGTCAAGCAGAATTTTATGGGCGCTATCCATGTCATCGTGTTGTAAATCATGCTGGAAGGTTGGTACCGGGGTGGCAAGAACAACGATTTCTGCTATTAGAAGAAGGTGTATCCTTTAAAGATGCAAATCATGTTGATATGAAGGGAAATCGGTGGGACTGTTAGGATGAAGATTAAGAATGAATGAACAGAATTATTGTCATAACTCTTACCTTTTCATTCTTACCTCATCTATAAATTCCAATTCAAGCTTTGATACCAGAAATAGGAGGCTGTTGAGTATTTATATCAGAATAGCATATAAAAGTCCATTCTTTTAATTATAATTCTTCAACAATATCACTATAATACTTTAAAGACCATTTTTCGATTTCCTTAATAGCAGTAGCTAACTCTCTTCCCATAGCTGTTAATTTGTATTCTACCTTAGGAGGATTTTCATCATAAGCAATCTTTTGAAGTAAATTATCTTCTTCTAACTCTTTTAACTTCTCAGTAAGAACCTTATGACTTACTCCATTAGTAATTCTTTGTAGTTCTAAAAATCTTTTAGGCCCATCATAAAGGTGACAAAGTATAACAGCCTTCCATTTACCGCGGATAGAATCCATTGCTAAATCGAGCAAACAAACATATTTTTTATTATTATATTTAATCAAATTACCGTCTCCTTAAGTTATAGATTAATTATTTAAGATAATATAAAAAAAAGTTTATTTAGTCAATAGATTTACTTTCAAGCATGATATAGGACCTAATTCTATACCAATATTTAAATCGTAAAATAAAAATAGATAATTAGGAAAAAAATATAGCTAATTGGTTACGTGTAATTAAAGCTAATTATCAATAATTAATAAGGCCTAAATAATATCAAGTTACTAAAAAGTGCATACTTGTTGCACTTTCAATTTGGAGTTATATTATGTTTGTACCGCGGATAACTTAATTCAAGGGAGAGATTTAAATGAAAAGTCTTTGGGATAAAACAAATATCGGAAAAATGGAATTAAAAAATAGATTTTTTAGAGGTGCTCTTTGGGAAGGTTTAGCAGATGAAAAAGGGCATTTAACACCTGAGTTAATTTCAATTTATGAAGAACTAGCAAAGGGTGGAGCTGGGACGATAATAACCGGATATGCCTTTGTAACAGAGGATGAGCAACCAAATCCAGGAATGATGGGAATATATAATGATTCATTTATAAAGGAATATAAAGAATTTACAGATAAAATACATGATTTAGGTGCCAATATAATAATGCAAATAGTTTATGGTGGATTTATGACTACCTATAATGTAGGGGAAAGAATTATCTGGGGTCCATCAACTATGCAAAATGAAGTTACTAAGACTTGGGCAAAGGAAATCACTAAAGATGAAATCAAATACTTAGTTAATGCATATGCAGAAGCTGCAAGAAGAGTTAAGGAATCAGGCTTTGATGGAGTTGAAATACATGGTGGACATGGATATTTACTTAGTCAATTTTTATCACCATATTACAATAAGAGGACTGATGAATATGGAGGTAACATAGAAAATAGAGGAAGAATAATATTTGAAATCTTCCAAGCTATGAGAGAAAAAGTAGGTAACGATTTCCCAATTTTAATAAAACTAAATTCTGCTGACTATATTAAAGAAGGTGGATTAACTAAAGAGGAAAGCTTATATGTAGCTAAAAAACTTGCAGACTTAGGTATAGATGCTATTGAAGTAACAGGTGGAAATGAATCAATAAAAGAAGTATTAGATACTAATATGGGAGCAGCTCGTACTAAAGTTGTAATATCTAAGGAAAGGGAATCCTACTTTAAGGATTATGCTACAAAGCTTGCAGCTATAGTAGATATACCAGTTATTTTAATAGGTGGTAATAGACATTTAGACGTTATGGAATGTTTATTAAACAATGAAAAAATAAGATATTTTACCTTATCAAGACCTCTAACAGCTGAGCCAGATTTAATAAATAAATGGGCAAGTGGGGATTTAAAGAAACCTAAATGTGTATCATGTAATCAATGTTATAACACACCAGGTAAAAGATGTATTTTAAATATTAGAGAAGCAGAAAAGAAGAATAAATAGATTTTTATTCTACTTGTCTAAGGCTATTTTTATACTTTTAAATTATGCTATTATCTAAATGATAGTTAAACTTTTATGTATAAGTTTGAGTATCAATTGTTTTATGACTATTGGATTCTAACAAAATATGTTAGGAAGAAAGGTGCTAATCTTGCAAGGATTAGGCACTTTTTTCTTTGCTTTTAATTTTTATATGAGAACATTGATACTATCTAACAAATTAGAAATATCTATATTTTATAATGATAATATTCGGGTGCGTGTTGCTTAATGTGGATTAAGAAAAGACTACATTGAGGGGACAGATAGTACTCAAGTGTGATATTTAGAAGGGATTTATGTAATTGAGGAGTTTCGTAACAACAGTATAGCTAGTATATTATGGCAACGGTGTGAAAAGTGAGCAATAGTAATAGAAATAGGTTGTAAATAATTACAATCTCTGTTTGCAGGAAAATACATATATGATATAAAGAGTATACCGTGTTATTTAAAAGGAGGATTTGTAGATGTATAATGAAAAGTGTAATATTGAGGTTGTAACAGTTGATGAAGATATTATAGTGTATGGGTTGAATTTACAGAGTTCTGGTTTGTCGATTAATTTTAATAGTCTTGGAATGATGTGGGGCAAGTATACGGAGGACATGAAGAATAATACTCCGAATCGTGCAGACAAAGAGATTGAATATGCAGTTTGTCTGAATAAAGTTCCTGACTATATAGTTGGTGTTGAAATAACTGAAGTTCAAGAGGAAGAGACAGGATTCAAGAGTTTTACAATTTCAGCAGGAAAGTATGTCAAGGTTGAATTTAATGGAGAAAATCATCAGGATTTGGTGGGTACTAAGTTAATGGCAAGACAAAAAGAAGCTAAGAAATGGGCAAGGAATGAAAAGATTAAGCTTAGTAATGAATTTACCGTAGAAGTTTATCCAAAGAAAACAGTAGAACTGGAGTATCCAGAGATGTATTGCTTATTTCCAATTTTATAGATGAAATAATTACTCTTGTTAATTGTTTTATTAGTATCATGGTATTATTGGAGTTTTATATTTCCAGAATGATTAACAAATTAATATTAAATATAATATAATGTAATATTAATTTAAGGAGAAAATTACAATGCATAATATTGTAAAAGGGGAATATAAACCAATAGGGTCAGCTAATTTATATGCTTACTTTATTGGAGAAAATCCCTCTACGTCATTTAATTCTGTGAGTATATATCCTCAAATAAGTGAAAGTGCATTTATAGGGCCATTTTCAAGTGTAATAGGTGATGTAATAATAAAAAATAATGTGTTTTTAGGCTCTAATGTAGTGCTTAGAGCAGATGAGGGAACACCATTTTATATAGGATATGATTCTAATATACAAGATGGAGTGATATTTCATGGGCTAAAGGATGCTAAGTATTCTGTAAATGGTGTAAGGTATTCAATATATATTGGGAACCATGTAAGTATAGCTCATGGATCATTAATTCATGGACCAGCTATTGTAGGAAATAATACATTTGTTGGATTTAACTCAATTGTATTTAATGCTATTGTAGAGGATAATTGTTATATAGATATAGGAGCAATTGTAACGGGAGGGATTAGGATACGAGAAAATAGATATGTTCCAATTGGTGCAATTATAAATACACAAGCTAAGGCAGATAATCTTTTAGAAGTACCAAAGGAACAATCAGATTTTGCAGAAAAGGTTATTAAAGTTAATGTAGAGCTTTCAGAAACTTATGACTTAAAATTTGGGGATACACGTTGTAGTTGTGGTCTGTGCTGCAATCATAATACCTTAATTCATAATTAGGCAAAAACATAATATAAGTGAGGGTGTATCATGACTAAACATAATATTTATACAATGAGTGTAGCAAGTGTCTATCCACTTTATGTTAATAAGGTGGAGAAAAAAGGACGTACAAAAACAGAAGTTGATGAAATCATCTGTTGGTTAACAGGATATAGCCAGCAAGAACTAGAAGCACAACTGGAGAAACAAACAGATTTCGAAACTTTTTTTGCAGAAGCTCCTAAGCTGAATCCTTTAAGGACTTTGATTAAAGGTGTTATCTGTGGTGTTCGAGTGGAAGACATTGAAGAACCAACTATGCAGGAAATTCGCTATTTGGATAAGCTAATAGATGAGTTAGCAAAGGGAAAAGCGATGGATAAGATTTTGAGAAAATAATGATTAAAATCAAGGTTGGAAGTTTTAATCTATCCAACCTTCTTAAGTAAACAGAATATTTTTAACTTTGTACTAAAGTCTTTATAACTCTATTTTTCTATAGAATAAAAACATCTTTTCGGTGATGTTATTTTTGAATCATTTTTGAGCTGCTTTAATACTTTATCCAAATCTTTTTTATCAATATTAAGAGCTTCAGCAATTTCATTTGATTTCATAGGGTCTGACTTGGAGAGAAGCTCAATTATTCTTTCAGATAATTCCATTTTAAATCTATCCTTTCAGTTATTTTTGAGAAATACATTTTTGGGGGCAAGCTAATTGGCAAGCTCCACAGTCAACACAAGCAGATTTGTTAATTAATCTTTTTTTATCAATCTCTTCTGTGATACATCCAACAATGCATACACGTTCGCAAGTTCCACAACCTACACAATCTGATTTATTTATTTTTCTAGGCATAATTTTCTCTTTACATGCAGAAAATTATAATGTTTGTTTGCAGGATGTAACTGTAACTTCTAATGTTCTTGTAAGGAATGGACACTTTTCTTTCATAATTTTAAAGTTATCTCCATCTTTTAGTAATTTAGCAGTTCCTTCAAGTAGAAATCCAGTTCCTGGATATTGATAACCCATTACTTCTTTACTACCAAGAGTTAATTTAACTTTAGGGTTAGAATTAATATTTTCTTCTGTTTTAATCATAGCAGCTGCAGGAATTAAGATTTTATTTCCTTCTACAACAATTAAATAACTGTTCCATGTATTAACGACATGAACTTCATTATTTGAACAAGTTCCGATAGAAACTACTCCTTCATGATTAAGTACCTCAAAAAATTTTTCTGTAAACATTTTACATTCCTTCTTTCGTATAATTATAGATAAGTACTATCGACGATAATTATTATCTATAATAAGAATATGTTTTTTTCGCATTTGTGTCAATAGAAATATTCTGTAAAAGAGTAGATATTTAACGTTGTATGAGTGTCTTGAATGAGAATAAATAATAGTATATTATTAATAAAATAAAGATAATATATTAAAGGAGTGCGGAAAATGAAATTTTCAGTAGGAGTAGAATATGCAATACATTGCTTATTATATATGGTAAACACAGAAGAGGGTAAATCTGTTGGGATAAGAGATTTAGCCACATTTCAAGGCGTTTCGGAAACCTATTTATCAAAAGTATATGCGAAATTAAGTAAGTCAGGAATCATAAAGTCTGTACCAGGTGCAAAAGGTGGTTATGCATTAGCTCGTAGTGCAGAAGAGATAACCTTTTGGGATATTGTTGAAGCGGTAGAAGGAAATGAACCATTTTTTCAATGTGCAGAAATTAGACAAAATAATATATTGCTAGATAAAGATAATTTGCCAGATACATATACTAAATGCCCTTGTTTAATAAAAGTTGTAATGTCAGAAGCAGAAGATGAAATGAGAAAATACTTAAGTAACAAGACATTGGCGTGGCTATATGACGAAGTATACAATAAAAAACTGCCTAAAGAAATGAAAAATGCAACAATTGAATGGTTCAATAATAGCAAGAAGTAATTTAATATATAGTTTAATAAAGTGATAATTTTAAAATAAATTCACTTTAAGAATAAACCTTATCATTTTATACTAAATGATAAGGTTTATTTGAGCTTTAATAGATTACTTTAATAAAAAACATAATCATTTCACCCTAAGTGATTATGTTTATGATAAAATGATAATAATATAATATAAACAAAGGAGGCTATATAATGATTTCTTTTGGAAATGATGAATTAAATAAATTAACATTACCAATGAACATAGTGAGAATGTTAACAACTATAAATGAATATAAAGGAAAGCAAGATTTGTATAAAAAACAATCTCCTCAAATATTAAACACACTTAAAGATGTAGCAATTATACAAAGTGCAGAATCATCTAACAGAATAGAAGGTATTTACACGTCTAATAAAAGATTGCGTGAAATAATGGATAATAAAATAGAGCCAAGGGATAGAAGTGAGAGTGAAATAGCTGGGTATAGAGATGTATTAAATACTATTCATAGTGATTTTGATGCTATACCGGTAAAATCACCTGTATTGTTACAGTTACATAGAGATTTATACAAATTTTCATCAGCTAAAGGTGGAAGTTATAAAAATACAGATAATGTGATTGAAGAAATATTGCCTAACGGAACTAAGTATATAAGATTTAAGCCTGTAGATGCTTTTAGTACTCCAAGTTACATGGAGAAGCTTTGTGAAGAATATAGGAAGGAGATTGCAAAGGAAGAGGTAGAACCACTAGTTTTAATAGCGGCATTTATATTAGATTTTCTTTGCATCCATCCTTTTAATGATGGAAATGGTAGAATGTCTAGATTATTAACACTTTTACTTTTGTATCAAAGTGGTTTTGATGTTGGAAGATTTATTAGTTTAGAAAAAATTATTGAGGATAGTAAAGAAACTTACTATGAAGCGCTTAATAAATCATCAATGTTATGGCATGATGGAAAGAATAATTTATATATATGGCTTGAGTATTTTCTTGGAATTATTATAAAAGCATATAAGGAATTAGAGGATAGAGTAGGATGTATTGAAAACACTAAGGGCAGTAAGAGTGAAAGAGTAGAAATGGCTGTAGAAGGTAAATTGGGCTATTTTACTAAGAATGAAATAAGAACTATATGCCCTGATGTGGGAGAAGCCACTATAAATAGAGTGTTTGAAAAATTGAGAATTGAAGGAAAAATAGAAGCCGTAGGTAAGGGAAGAAATTCTAAGTGGAGAAAACTATAGGGGGTAAAATGAATTCATATATAGAGATGATTAATCAGGCCATAGAATATATTGAAGAAAATATTGATGGAGAAACTAAACTCTGCGATATATCAAAACAATTTTATATTTCAGAATATCATTTTGAACGGATATTTAGAGCAGTTATAGGGACAAGCTTAAAAAATTATATTATTGGGAGGAAGTTAACAAAAGCATTTTATAGAGTAATTTCATCCGATGATTTAATAATTAATATATCTATGGATTATGGATTCAAATATCCTGAAGTATTTAGTAGAGCGTTTAAAAGACAATTTGGAATATCACCACAAAAATGCCGTAAAGATATGATAAGAGTTAATACTATTGAAAAGGCTAATATAATTAATAGGGAATTTGTAAGTTGTCCTAGGGGATTAACACTAAAAGTAGAATATGTGTATTTGGAAACGATAAGATTAAAAGGAATACTTATGGATGTTGATATTAATGAGGTAGGCTATGAGTCTATAATAAGAAATAGAAGTGAGACGTTTATTGATAAGATTAGCAATATCAATAATTTAAATTATGATAAATTTTATAGTATGGTTAATTGGTTAGACTATGAAAGTGGTAATTATAATATTTTTTCAGGGATAGAAAGTAATGAAGGCGACAATTTAAAACATTGCACAGGTAGGATAATAAATGGTGGGTGGTTTGCAAGGTTCAACTACAATGGTGAGATGTTAGAAATATGCACTACATTATTGAATGATTTATTCAAATGGATAGCTGTAAATGAAGTGAAATTAAATTCAAATGATGTTGGAATTATTTCAGTATATGATAAAAATTATTTTGATAGTAGTGAGGTGCACATATTAATCCCTGTTGTTATAGCTGATTTATCCGATAGCTAGCATCCGGAACACTCCAACTTTATATGAAACTCCTCTTCCTAAAGTCAGATGAGTACTCACAGAGTAAGCGACCATCATCAAATCATAGATTCGAGATGTCTGCTTAAGTTGGAGATAACGGCTGTACGCTCCTAGAGGGGGTACCCCTTGAGGGTGTAAGTTCAACTAAGATTCAGATGGGAATAGAACCTCACCTGAATCAAGTTTCACTTGATAGCAAGAAATGTCATGAAGAGTAGAGTCTCCTAAGTTAATATATTTATTAATCAAGGGATTTTATTTTCCAAAGAACATGAAAGGGATGAGTTAAAATGAGTACCTCAATTTTTTATTTTTCAGGAACCGGAAATTCATTTATGGTTGCAAAAAAATTAGCTAATAATTTTGAAAACGCTGATATTGTTCCAATTTCAGAAACAGTGCTAAATGAAAAAATACATACCGAGTCTGATTGCATAGGTATAGTATTTCCTATATATATTTATGGAATACCATCAATCATTTCAAAATTTATAAGTAAATTAGATGAATCTTTTAAAGATAAATATATTTTTGCAGTAGCAACATATAAATCGCAGCCTGGTGGAGCGCTTTTATTATTAAAAAGAAAGTTAAAAGAAGTTGAAATAAATATTTCAGCTGGATTTAATATATGCATGCCAGGAAATAACATAATATATTACAAAGCAGAGCCAATTAGTATTCAAAATAAAAAATTTTTATTAGTAGAGAAAAAAATAGATGAAATTATTGAAATAATAAATAATAGAAGCATTAATATTATTGAACGAGGAGGATTTTTTCAAAGGTTTTTAGGTACTAAAATAATACATGGATTAGCTACAAAATCTTTTTACAAATTGGATAAGAATTATTGGGTAAATGATAATTGTTCAGGTTGCGGCTTATGTGAAAAGATATGTCCTGTTAAAAATATTAATATTAATAATGGAAAACCAACATGGAATCATAGGTGTGAACAGTGCGTAGCATGTTTAAATTTATGTCCCAAACAAGCGATACAGTATAATAAAAGTACAATTAATAAATTACGATATAAAAATCCTTATATTGAAACAAATGAGTTATTTAAATAGACAAATAGCAGGAGCTAAATGAGTTATAAGATTTAATATTTGGTTTAAATAAAGAAAGGAAAAAGGTTATGTTATCATATTTAGAAAACTATAGACAAGCTAGATTAAGGAATTGGGTAGTTATTCCTATTATACTCTTTAGTTCAATGCTTTTATTTTTTATAATATCTTGGCTTTTAATGCCTTCCCCCAATAATACAAATAATTGTTATATTGCAGGCTTAGCAGTAGTCTATCTATGCATGGATTTATTTATTGCAGTGAAATTTGTACATCACGCTGCAACCACTAGAAATCTTTATAAGTTTTTGGAGGAAGGAGATAAAAGAGGATTAAAATTTTATGTTATTTTAGTTTTTATATCATTAATAGGTGTGATTTTATGTTTTTGTAATATACCTTCAGATGAAATTTTAAAGTCAAAGGAGTTTATACTTGAAACTGTATTTCTGATAGTTATTGTTGATCTTTTATTTGTGATCAATTTCTTTTCACTAAAAAAAGAAATTCCTAAGTTTAAAAATATGATTAAATCCTTATCTGAAACGGAAGAACAAAAATTAAAGAAAGAAATTATGACTTTAAAGGATTATGATGATTTTAGATTTACAAAAAACTTTTTGATTAAATTTACGCCTTTTGCATGTGCAGCTATTGATTATAATGATATTATGAAGGGTTCAATTAAATATATCCCTCCTTCAAGGGGGAACAATAAGGGGTGTTATTTTATCAAAATATATGATAAAAATTCTAGATCCTTAGGTAGTATTAGGATTATGTGTGATAAAAATGTTAAAAATGACTTTAAGACCTTAATAGAAACTTTAAAATTAAAATGCAGTAATATTTCATTAAAGTTTAGTCGTAATTTTTTCTGGCCAAAATAAGTGAGTATGATGTAGAAATGATTTAAACACATTTTATGTTGATACGTGATGCTTATCTTTGGACAACCAAAATAAATATATTATGATTAAATGTTAAAAAGAAAAATCGTCTCATTGCATCACAGAATGGTATAAGATATTCTTTATTTATAGGAGGTGCTTGATTATGGCAAATGAAGATACGAAAGATTTTAATGCTATGCTGAATGACAGTAAAGACATGCCTAAAATTCAAATTATCACAGATAAAAAAAGTATTGAAAGATATGGTGGAGAAAGAATGTATTTTGCACCACCAATAGACTATGACCAAGTTATGAAGTTAATTCCTTATGGAAAAGTTATAACAGTAGGAGAAATTAGAAAATATTTTGCAAAAATAAGTGGTGCAGATTTTACAGAACCTATTACTGCTGGTATTTTTGTTTCTATTGCGGCATGGGCAAGTGAGCAGAGGAATGAAGATAAAACCTCTTATTGGCGAACACTAAAAGCTCAAGGAGAATTGAATCCAAAATATCCTGGCGGCATTGAAGCGCAGAAAGTAAAGTTAGAAGCAGAAGGTCATACTATTATTCAACGTGGTAGAACAAATATAAAGTATTTTGTTAAAGACTATCAAAATACTTTATATAATTTGAGTTAGTAGTCAAATTTTACATTAAGGTATCTTGAAAAAATAAGCTGGTCCAAAAAGATATTTTATAGGCAAAGTATAGCAAACAATTATAGATGGATAAATCCATCTATAATTGTTTGCTATATAAGAATATGCTTTATTCACTACATTTCTTTATCAAATTTGCAACGATAATAAATACCATATCCTATGACAAATAAATACGCAGAAACTAAAAGAAGAACAGCTGCCATATCAATGCCCATCAAAGCGAAAGTAAGCATTAAAGCTCCAAATACATATATCATCATATCATAGGCTTTAGCTTTTGCACAATTTCCAATAGCAACATTACGTTCGTCCTGTTTTTCAATTTTAATTTGTTTCTCAACATCGGGATGATTTTTAAATGTTCTACGACTGATAACTTCTCCCATGCCATGACCAAAAATTCCACAGCCCAATCCTACACACACATATGGTAATGCTCTCATTATCCCTTGTGGGGCAATAATTGTTTTAATTAAATATAACCCTATACATAATAGTAGCAATCCCAATGCCACTGCAAAGTAATTTGTAATATTTTTTTTCATTTTATTTCTTCCTCCTCATAAATAAAAATTTCTTCTATAGTCATATTGAAATATTTTGCAATTTTAAATGCTAATACAATTGAAGGATTGTATCTTCCGTTTTCTAGTGAACCAATTGTTTGCCTGGAGACTTCAAGAGCCGCTGCTAATTCTTCTTGCTTTATGCCATGTTTTTTCCGTATTTCTTCTAAACGATTTTTCATATTTTCACCTCTTTAATGTAAAGCTTGCTTTCCATACTTAAATAATACTATTACATTTTATGGATGTCAAGCTAACTTTCCATAAAAAAATATGAGAATAAATAAATTCATATTATGGATCAAGTTTTAATTGCATTTGTTACAAATACAATTTTTTAATCTATGTCAATATATTTAGAGCTATTACTCTAAATATATTGACATAGGTATTTTTTGGTATTAGAATTAGAGTACAAACTCTAATTCTAATATTTGGTTTTGCTTTTTATAGAAAATGAGAGCTTTTTTAAATTTTATTCAACTTAGATAGAAATTGCTCAAATGGAATCAGTTGAATTATATAGAGGAGGATAATGTATATATGCATGAACCTAAGCAAAAACGAAGTATGGAGACACGACGAAAGATTTTAGATACAGCCTTTGAACTTTTCTGTAAAAATGGTTATTTTAAAACTAGCACAAATGAAATTGCAAAAACGGCGAATATTTCTATAGGTAATCTGTATTTTTATTTTAAGGATAAGGATACAATTTTCTTTGAGATAATCAACCTATATAATGAATCTTTTCTTAATGTTCATGAAGAATTTTATAATGACATGAAGAAATTTCAAGATGATCCTAATATATGGATGCATGAATTAATGAATAGCATAATTCAAATTCATGAAAAATCTAAGGAATTAAATAGAGAAATTTATATACTTAGATTCAGTAAACCAGAAGTAGAGAATTTGATGCAAAAACAGCATGAGCAAATTAAGAAGATAGTGTTTGATTATATTCAGTATTTTAAAGATAAAATTAAAATTCAGGATACTGAAGCAGCAATAACTGTAATTTTGGCATTCTTTAATTCAGTAGTGGATGAGATTATCTGGTCAAAGAATAAAATAGAGAGAGAACGTATTTTAAGAGAAGCAGAGAATGCAGTTGAAAAATATCTCTTTTATTAATTAAGAAATAGTAAAACAGAGAGGCTTAACATACAATAAAAAAATATATATTTATGAAACAGATATACAAAGAGAGTGACTGGTAAATTTTGAAAAATCAAATCCTGAGAATTTAAAAGGTTGGTAAGAGAAAGTTTAATAAAGCTTCATAAATAAGGAAGGATAATAGTAACGATGAAAAATAAATGTAAGAGGCTAATTTATATCAATGAATATGTATCAATTAATGGAATAGAACAATTTTTGTTTCATCTAGGAACAAGCTATGATAATCCAGTAATGCTTTATTTGCACGGAGGACCAGGTTCAGCTGAATCCCTACTCACAGGTGCTTTTCAAGAAAAATGGGAAGAAATCTATACTGTAGTTCATTGGGATCAGCGTGGGGCAGGAAAAACACTGACCCAAAATCCTAATAAGTTGCCTACAATTGATTTGATGTTGCAAGATTTGTATGAGGTTGTTCAATATCTTAAGAAAAAATATAGCAAGCAGAAGATAGTTTTGCTTGGCCATAGTTGGGGAAGCATTTTGGGATCTTTATTTATTAAGAAGTATCCTGAAGATATAGCATATTATATAGGTGCTGCACAGGTTATTGATATAGTTGAAAATGAGAAGGTAGGCTATAATAAAGTTAAAGAACTTATTGAACAAGCAGATGATAAAAGGTCTTTAAAAAAACTTGAGGGCATAGGTGAATATCCTGGAAATAAAATTGACTTTGGTAAAGAATTTTTGAAGAAATGTAATGTGGTTCGAAAGCTCCAGGGCAAATATAAAATAGGTCTAGAGTTGAGGTTTTCTATTTGGATTGCTATGTTAAAAAGCCCTATTTTCAACTTTTTAGATATTATATCATTTATCAAGATACCTAAGGCAAATGAGAATGTTCTTAAATTTCTAGTTAATTTCGATTTGTGTAACGAATCATTAGAATATAGAGTACCAATATATTATGTCTTAGGTGGATGTGACTGGCAGGCACCATATATTATTGCACAAAATTATTTTGAACAGATAAATGCTCCCTATAAAAAGATTTATATTATTCCAAATGCGGGGCACTTCCTAATGCTTGATCAACCTGGTTTGTTTTTTGATACATTATCAGAAATTAATAAAATTGAAGAGAAAGCTCTGACATAATTTATTTGTTGTGTTTTTTATAGCCTTCACCGTCTTTAATTTACAAGCAAAACAAATTATACAACATCTATAAAATAGTAGCGATCCAATTGTGATTAGAAGATACTATTTTTTTTGATTTTTCTAATAAGTTTTTATTCATCAGTATGCAGAAATTCAAAAGCTCCATTCAAAAAAGAATATTGAGTTTCTTCTTCTCTTATTTTGTTTACAATTAAATTAAAGCTATTTTTATAGGTAAAAATACAACATTATAAGTTCAAGGTAAAAAATATTTTCATATGAAATATATGTAAAAAATGTTATAATGTAATGCGTGATTTAGTGTTAATCTATCTTATAAATAATAATTTGTAAGGGAGATTTACTAATGGATATTTATATAGGGGGATTTTATATATGGAAACAATGATTAAGGAGTTTAGAAGCAAATCTCTTTCAGGAAATACAATTAAAATAATTGCAATTATAGCGATGATAATTGATCATGTTGGTTGGGCATTTGTTAATACAGATACCAGCAGTGCAGCGGTTATGCATACTATTGGCAAAATTACAGCTCCTATTATGTGTTATTTTATAGCAGAAGGTAATCATTATTCTAAGAATCGAAGTAAGTATGTAGAAAGGCTAGCCCTTTTTGCTTTAATATCGCATATTCCCTATAATATTTTTGTAAATGGAGGGAAAATTGCTTTATTTCCAACCAGTGTTATATTTACATTAATGTGTGGACTGTTAGCACTGATAGCATTTGAGAAGATTGAAAATAAGCCACTTAAGATTATTTTAATTTTACTTTTAATTCTCATGACTTATCAGGCTGATTGGGCAATATTTGGAGTGTTGTTTGTCTTAGCTTTTGGTATTTTTTATGGGAATCCAAAAAAACAAATGATTTCATTTACTATCTTAAGTTTGTGCAAAGTAATCTATGGATCATTTATAGATGGGGGATTAAACTTTTATATGATTGTTCCAAGGGTTTTGAGTCCTATCATAGTTATTTTATTATTATCTTTGTATAATGGAACAAAGGGTGGTTCAAAGTATTCTAAATGGGCTTTTTATGTAATATATCCACTACAATTTCTTGTTATAGGAGCTATTGCACTACTAGTTGGCAGGGTATGAACAAGAACTTTAGATTCCAATTTATAATTTAATAGATGGAAAATTTAAAAATAAATTCACT
Organism: Clostridium sp. TW13; assembly: GCF_024345225.1. Taxonomy (NCBI): domain Bacteria; kingdom Bacillati; phylum Bacillota; class Clostridia; order Eubacteriales; family Clostridiaceae; genus Inconstantimicrobium; species Inconstantimicrobium mannanitabidum. Next base: position 3,019,283 of record NZ_BROD01000001.1, on the reverse strand, counting down.
GTAAGTTTTAGATTAAGACTTACAGTGAATTTATTTAGATTTTAAGCTTAGTTCCTTCATTAGAGTATGATATCTACCTAATTTTTCATCTATTTTAGTAAGGGTATGCTTTAAATCTGAAATTTGATTTTCTACTCTTTCTCTGTGTATAAGTAGCATTTTTTCTCTGTCTGGAAGCGTTGAATTTCCTTCTGCCATAAGTTCTGAATACTGTTGTAACTCATTTAAAGGCATGCCTGTATTTTTAACTTTAATCAAAAAGAATATCCATTCTATATCAAAATCAGAATAAACTCTATAACCATTTTCATCACGGGAAACATTTTTAATTAATTGTTGCTTTTCATAAAAACGTAAAGTATGTTCACTTAGGCCAGTTAATTTAGCAACTTCTTTAATATTTAATCCGTTTTTCAATTTCTATAAGCCTCCTTAAAATTAGTCATTTTATATGTATTAATAAACATTATATTAACATTAAAATTAAAAAATAAAAAGCTTGCCTTAGAGAAAACTCTAAGGTTTATACTAAAGAAGTCTTAAGAATGTATGTACTTGTTAGTGAAAAAAATAATTAATTTATAGGAGGACGTTTTATATGAAGGTTATAGGAATAAATGGGAGTGCACGTAAAGGAGGAAATACATCTATTATTATAAAAAGCATATTTTCAGAATTGAAAAAAAGTGGAATTGAAACTGAGTTAATAGAACTAGCAGATAAATCAGTAAAAGGTTGTATTGGATGTTTTTGTTGTAATGGGAGAAAACAATGCGTAGTAAAAGATGATTTTTTTAATGATTGTTTTAACAAAATGGTCCATGCAGATGGAATTATACTTGGATCTCCGGTATATTCAGCAGATATAACCTCTAAAATGAAAGCCTTTCTTGAACGTGCTGGAGTAGTTGTTGCAACTAATCCAGGGATGTTAAAACATAAAGTAGGGGCTTCTGTTGTGCCTGTACGTCGTGGAGGGGGAATGACAGCAGTAGATACTTTAAATCATTTCTTACTAAATAAAGAAGTGCTTGTAGTTGGTTCAACTTATTGGAATATGGTTTATGGAAAAGATATAGGTGATGTTATTAATGATGATGAAGGCATGAGGAATATGAAAAACTTAGGAGAAAATATGGCATGGTTAATGGGAAAATTAAGTTGTTAAAAAGCATATATTCCAATGCTGAATAGTGTAAGATTAAGCCACCCGTAAAACGAGTGGCTCTGATTAATTATTGAAATTTAGTATATATTTTCAAACAAAACTCAAGTTTATTCTCCTTTGTATGATTTCGACAACATACTTTTTTCTGAATCATCATCAAACATATTAAAATAGTCTAGGATTTCTATACCAAAATCTATAAAAGATCGTCCTTTAGCGGTAATAATATTTTCATGTCTTACCACTTTTCTTTCTGAATAGTTTTGACGAGGGAATGGGTCCTTGAGTTCATTTTCTTTATAATAATCTTCGCCTAAAGTTGTTGTGTATAAATGATTATCTAATACTCCTGATTTAGCCAGAAACTCTGGAGCGGCACATATTGCACAAATTAATTTTTTTTCTTTATGCATCTTTTGTATTAGCTCAATTAGTTCAGGCGTACATGTTCTTTCAAAGCCTCCCGGGATAATTAATGCGTCTACATCATCAAGAGAAATGGCTTCTTTAACTGTCATTTCAGGAATGTACTGAAGATTTGAAGAAGCTCTAATTGGTGTCTTTTCATAACCAATGCTAATGAATTCCTTATCTGGATTCCATCCTAACATGTGACAGGTCAAAGTAATTTCAAAGTCTGCCATACTTTCATAAACAAAACATAGTATTTTTCTCATTGTAATCTCCTCTTTAGGTGATAAGCATTACAGTACAGTACTTTGTTCACAGGGTTAAAGGAAAAAAGAAGTCTATAAAAAAATCACCGTATAATTTATTTTTGTAACTTTTATTGCCATAAAATCGCCTCCTTTTATAAAATTTAACCTTGTTACCATTATATCACAGAAAAGTATGGAATCAATAAAAAGCTACTTACTCAGCTAATCTTTGTTGGTTGCTTACTCTTTTTGATTCTAATTACTATATCAAAACCAAGAAATTTAATTGAAGTATATGCTATACTGTAATTAGCAACAAATTTGAGTAATAGTAAATAGAAATTTGCGAGGGATGATGATATGTCAATAACAGAAAAATACCAGTATTATGAAAAGTATGGACATATTCGATATTTTTATTCTGATCGCTGTTGGAATAATGAAAGTTTGAAAAAGTTTAACCATAATAAAATTTTGGCACGTGAATTAGTTACTTTTGATTGCGGGTTAATGGATATGCAAGAGGTTGAAAAGAAGCAAATTAAATTCGATTTGCCAAGAGGACAACAACTCTTAGCAGTTATTATTCGACCAGAGATAGAACCTAATTATTTATTAGAAAATGATAACTTCATATTTTGTGGATATGATCTTGTAGAAGCAACAACTTATATCAGTGCAATAACAAACTGTGGAGCTGGATATGAAGAAGTGATTAGCTATAAAACATTAAATGAGTATGGTTTAATTTCAGCATATCGTGAAGCAGTTAACACACAATTATCTTTAAGTGAAAAATACCCAGATGAAAATCATGCTTATTGCGAAATAGTTGAAATATGGAGAATGGTTTAATTTTTTAGTGCTTAACTCCTAATTAAAATAAAAGTTTAATTAGGAGTTAAGCACTAATTTTCGTTGGAGTAATGTTTTTATATACCTTATATTTCAATTAAATTCTATAAAATTTCTTGAAAAATACATTCTTATAGTTCAATTTTAAATCAAAGAATCAGGCAACTTGTCCACCAAAACTTAGTACATATCTTATATGGCCCATATCCTAAATAAATTATATTTTTAAAATTCAAGCAAATTATTTAAGGATTATTTAATAATTGGTAATTTATAATGAATTCATAGTTAGTAAATAATTTATGGAGGACAATTTATGTTTTTTAGAATATTAAAGAAAGATTTAAAGCGAAAGAAATCAATGAATATTATTCTTTTAATATTTATTATATTAGCAACTACCTTCTTATCAAGTAGTGTGAATAACTTAATCTCAATATCACAGTCTGTTGATTATTTTATGGATAAAGCCAAAACACCAGACTACATTATCTCAACTTATGAGAGAGCAAAAAGTAAAGATTTTGACAATTGGATAAATACTTCTAAGTTTATAAAGTCTTATGATATTGATAGAAGCACAATGCTATCTAAGGATAATATTAAGATAAAAGATGATAGTAAAACTCGAGAATTCCAGCCTTTTGGAGAGACTTTACTTCAAACGCAACCAAAGAAGTATGGAAAAATACTTGATGATAATGGAGAAGAAATTAATTTAAAGTCAGGAGAAATTGCTTTTTCATTAGCAGAGAAAAACAAGAACAATTTGAAAGTTGGAGACAAAATAATCATTACACTAGGAAATATCAAAAAAGAATTTTCAATAAAACTGTTCACTAAGGATGCTATTTTCGGATCAAGCATGAATGAAATGAAAAGAGTTCTTATAAGTGATGAAGATTATGAAGTTTTCAAATCCTGTAAAGAAGCAGGGGTTATTAATAATTATTATATTATGTCGGATGATACAACTGCTTTGGATAAGGAATTTAGAGGGATAGATTGTAATACAATAATTAGCGTTGATAAATCTCTAGTTCACAAAACTTTTATTTTAGATATGCTTCCATCTGCAATTTTAATTATAGTAAGTCTTTGTCTTATATTAATTTCATTTTTAATTTTAAGATTTACAATAGTTTTTACTCTACAAGATGACTTTAAAGAGATAGGGATTATGAAGGCTATTGGACTTAAGAATTTTGATATTAAAAAGGTTTATTTAATAAAGTACATCGCAATAACATTGATTGGTGTAGTAGTTGGATTTGGCATGGGTTTCCCATTCGGTAATATGCTATTAAAGCAATCTTCAGGAAATATTTTAATGAAAGCTTCTAGCGGAAATATCTTTGTTAATATAGCATGTTCTGTTTTAGTAGTATTAATAGTTCTTTTATTCTGCTATACATGCACAAGAAAATTAAATAAGTTTTCAGCCATAGATGCAATTAGAAATGGCAGTACAGGAGAGAGCTTTAAGGGTAAATTAAGAATGAAGCTTAAGAACCATAAAAATATTAAAGCGCCACTTTTCATTGCTTTAAATGATATTTCATGTAACTTCAAGAGATTTATAGTGTTAATCCTAACCTTTTGCATCGGAACAGTGTTGATTATTATTCCTTTGAATGCAATAAATACTTTAAAGGATGCAAGCATAATTAAGATATTTGGTATTGATTATAGTGATGTATTAATTGAAACTGATAAAATGGATAAATACACAAATGGAGCTACTAGAGAAGAATATTTAAAAGATATGCACAATTTAGAAAAGAGCTTTAAAGATAGTGGAGTAGATATAAAAGTTTATGGAGAGGTAATGTATAGACTTAAATTTAATGCTGGAGATAAAGATAATGTTCTTACATTAATGTCATTTCAATCTCAAGAAAGTGATACCAATAATTATAATGTATTAAAAGGCAGCATGCCTAAATTAAATAATGAAGTAGCTATAACTGAAACTGTAGCTAAAAAATTAAATCTTTCTATTGGAGATACAATTTATGTACAGATAGGTAAGGAAGAGAAACCATTAATAGTAAGTGGGTTGTATGAAAGTATGATTAATTTGGGGCAATCAGCAAGATTAAGTCCTAAAATGAATATAGATTTCAGATATTTGGCGATGATGTCTCCTTTTCAAGGTAATTTTAAAGGAAATGTAGATTCTCAAACATTAGTAAATAAATTGAAAGATAAGTATCCAAACTATTCAATTAAAACTTCACAGGAATATGTTTCGAGATATATAGGGAGCAGCCTAGATCAGCTTGATGCTATGAAAAATCTAATTGTAGCAATAGTAATAGGTATCAATGCCTTAATAACAATTCTAATGATGAAAACTTTTATTAGTAAGGAAAAAGGGGAAATAGCAATGCTAAAAAGTATTGGCTTTAGAAATAGTTCAATTAGATTTTGGCAGTCAGCTAGAATAAATATAGTTCTTGTAGTTGCAATTATTTTAGGAATTATATTATCAAAGTTCCTTGGGCCTATAACAGCAGGGCAGGTATTTGCAGCTATGGGAGTGCATAATATTCAGTTTAAGGTGCAGGCCTTAGAAGTGTATGTGTTATATCCGATTATACTGCTTGTAGTAACTACAGTTATTGCTTATCTAACAGCTGAAGCTGTTAAAAAAGTAGATTTAAAAGAAATTAATAATATGGAATAAGGTAGGGATTTGAGATGAATTCATTAAAAGTTATAGATTTATGTAAAACTTATATTATAAATAAAAGACAAAATAATATTTTGAGAAATATAAACTTTGAAATTAATGCAGGTGAAATGGTTGCGATAATGGGACCAAGCGGTTCTGGTAAATCAACACTTCTTTACGTGACAAGCGGAATGGATAATTTAACTGCAGGAAAAGTAGATTACTTTGGAAAAGAAATTAGTACTCTTACAGCAAATCAAATGAGTGATTTAAGACTTGATGAAATGGGATTTATTTTTCAACAAATGCATATGTTAAAAAATCTCTCAATATATGATAATATTATATTACTAGCATATCAGTCAAAAAAAGGAAGAGATAAAAAAGAAGTTAATGACAGGGCAAGAGAATTGATGCACAAGCTTGGAATAAGTGAAATTGCAGAAAATGATACAAATGAGGTTTCAGGTGGACAACTTCAGAGAGCTTGCATTTGCAGAAGCTTAATTAACTCCCCAAAGATGATTTTTGCTGATGAGCCTACAGGGGCCTTAAATCAACAAAATTCCAAGGAAGTTATGAGAGAGCTTAATAGAATTAATCAAGAAGGGACCACTATTATGCTTGTTACTCATGATATGAAGGTCGCAACTAAGTGCGATAAAATAATGTATATTGAGGATGGCTCAATAAAAGGAAATATTGATTTGGGCAAATTTATTGATGAGAATAGTTTTAAGGATAGAGAAAGGAAGGTTAGCAATTGGCTAATGGAGATGGGATGGTAATATGGTAGATCTACTTCTAGTAGAGGATAATTTAGAACTTGCAGATTTGATTTGTACTTTTTTAAAAAAGGATGGTTTTAGTATTATAAATGTGGACAGTGGGGAAAAAGCAGTAGAATTTTTTGAAGATAATGTTGCTAAGATTGTACTTTTAGATATAATGCTTCCTGGTATAGATGGTTTTACAGTGTGCTCTAGTATAAGAGAAAATCATAATACCCCAATTATAATAATGAGTGCAAAGGTGGATAAAGAGGATAAAATTAATGGTTTTGCATTGGGGGCTGATGATTATATTGAAAAGCCAGTAGATGTTGATATCTTAAGTGCAAAGATTTCAGCATTAATGAAAAGAAACTATGAGCTTAAAGCGAAACGTACAATTGTGAATTCTGGTGCTATTTCAATTAATAAAGAAGCAAAGGAAGTATACCTTAATGGAAAGATGTTAAATATGACCACTAAGGAGTTTGAATTATTACTTTTATTTGTAGAGAATCCAGGCAAAGCGTTAAAAAAGGATTATATATTTAATAAAATTTGGGGATCAGAAAGTTTTAGTGAAGATCAAACCTTAACTGTCCATGTAAAGATGCTTAGGGATAAGATTGAAGATAATCCTAAAAAGCCAAAAAGGATTCTGACTCAATGGGGAGTAGGTTATAAATATGAAGAAATTTGATAGAGTAATTGCTAGTGTAATAGTTCTTTATTTAGTAAGTTCACTTGCAATACTTGGTTTGATTCAGAAAAACAATGAACAATTAAGTAGTGAATATAAAGTTGAAATAAATAGAATATATTTAGGCTTAGTAGAGGGGGAATCCTTTACTGAGCCTAATTTAGAATCTTATAAATATGTAAAGTCAGTGCTTTTTTTATCTAAATCAGAAACCACAAACAAGAATGTTGCAGATAAGTTTTATAAAAGCATAAATGGAGTACAATATGAAGTTAAACCTTGGTATAATGGAGAAAAATTTTTAGGCTATTTAAGATTTAATTATGTGCTTGAAAATTCAAATAACAATATTTTATTAGGTATAGAATTTATATTATTTATCTTTTCAGCCATAATAATTTCAATTCTATTGTATGTTAGAAATTCAATTATTAGGCCCTTCAATATCCTAAGTGAAATGCCTTATGAATTATCAAAAGGGAATTTAAAGGAAGATATTAAAGAAAACAAAGGTAGATATTTTGGGAAGTTTACTTGGGGAATTAATGTACTTAGGGAAAATTTGGATCATCATAAGATAAAAGAGCTTAAACTTGAAAAGGAAAAGAAACTCTTGTTGCTTTCAATTTCACATGATATAAAAACACCGCTAAATACAATAAAACTTTATGCCAAGGCAATAGAAGAAGAGGTTTATGATACTAATGAGAGAAAGATATTAGCAGCAAAGCAAATACAAGAAAAATCATTAGAAATAGAAAATTTCGTAAAGGAGATAATAAAAACTTCTAGTGAGGATATTCTTGAAATTGAAGTTAAAGATAGTGAATTTTACTTAAAGGATTTAATTGATAAAGTAATTGTGACTTATAAAGAAAAGTGTATGCTAAAAATGATAGATTTCATTGTACAAGACTATCATAATAAACTAATCAAAGGTGATTTGGACAGAGCCTTTGAAGTTATAGGAAATATAATAGAAAATGCCTTTAAGTATGGTGATGGCAAAGAAATAAAGATATCTTTTTATGAAGAAGATTATTGTCAGCTTATTAAGATATACAATAGTGGAGAAAAGATAAGTCAAAATGAATTCAATCATATTTTTGATAGCTTTTATAGGGCTAGCAATGCAAAAGATAAACAAGGAAATGGACTTGGTCTTTATATCTGCAAGTATATAATGCAAAAGATGGATGGAGATATTTTTGCAGAGTATGAAAGTGAAGGTATGAGTTTCACACTAGTATTAAGATAAAGAATCAATGAAAGTTCTAAGCTATAGTAGTAATAATAAGCTATTACTGTTATAATAAATTAATCTTTATGATGAAGATTAATTTATATATGAAAAGAGAGTAGGTTTATGATAGAAGAAAATTTAGAGAAAAAGATAAATAAATTAGATGGAGACATTGCAGCATTAAGAAGAGCAAAGTATTATTTATCTAATAAAGAAGAAATTAATGAAATTATTGATGAGTTAAATAAAGAAAGACAAATTTATTCAGATGAAATTTATCTTGAGGATGGAAGAGCATATAGAGAATGTCTTGAGGTAATACAAGAATTAGTAAATAAAGAGCTAGGTAAAAATGAGCAAATTGAATTGCTAGAAGTTATAAAAGAGCATCATGGCAGAAAGTGCCCTAACGTAAGTAAGAATAGTTATGGACTTAATGCATGGCTTAAATATTTAGATATAGAATGTCAATGGATTGATAATGAAAATAGTGAATGGTCAACATTAATTATAACTGGGTTTATACCTCGTATACAAAACTAGAATATATCATAGAACCCACAAAGATCTAAAGTTTGGATTTTTGTGGGTTGTTTTATTTGAATAGCAAAATACTTATAATTATTATAAATAGCAAATCCAAATATACGTCGAATATAAAACTTTGTATTTTCAGATGCCTTGTGTTAATAAAGATTGGTGTTATTATAAAAGTAAATAGAAAGAGGGGAAGCATTACTTTGGAAAAAGAAGAGGTTGAATTATTACCATCAGGACTTGTAACGTGTTTTTTAGATGATAGAGAAGTACGCATATTGAAAATATCTCCTGAAAGGTTAACTGTGCGTGTGGCAGAAGAAATATGTAACATGGATTGTATAAGAGTAATGTTTTATATATTTGATGAAAATAGATACAGAGAAGTAATAATTAAAAACTATAAGATTATAGCAAAAACACAAGGCAATTTTAGTTTTACATATGTTTTTTCAATTGAAGCACAAGAATATTCAGATAACGTAAGAAACATATTTAAAAAATATTCAAACTACATTATGGCTAAAGCTTTTGGTGATGAAAATGAGTTTTCAAAAGAAATGGTTGGATATCCTGCAGAATTGGATTATGAATTTTATAAGTATTATTCAGAACAAAAGAAAGATTGGATGTCAGGATTAAATTATTCAGGATGGAATGAGGATATCATTGACTCAATAGAATTAGCTATTACTTTAGATAATGATATTTTATATGAACAGTATATGCAAAAAAATATAGCAGAATTTAAGAGTGATTACTTGAAACAAAACTTTGCAGAGAATCATAAGTTGTTTCAAAAAGATATCACAAGACTTTATATTGGCAATGAGTTTTGTCATAATTTATTTCCCAAAATTGATTTATTGATGAGTATGCTTCAAAAGGCCAAGGAAGAGCAATTGCAAGTCACGTTATGTTTTACATATATGAGAGACAATTACATAGAAAAAACAAAGAGTGTTATAGAAAAAGTATATAATTGGTGTAGAGAAAACGACAGGATTATAGAGATTGTAATAAATGATTTTGGAATGATAAGGTTAGTTGAAGATAAAACGGATTATTTTAGATTGTCTTTGGGAGTTTTATTAAATAAAAGAAAAAAAGATCCAAGATATATTTACAAAAATGGGTTTGCTCAAGAATTAATAGGAAAGAATAATCTCAACATTTCAATTTATAGTAAGTTTCTTAAAGAATATAAAATAGAGCGCTACGAATATGAAAGTTGTGGATATAGGACTTCTATTGCAGATGGTTACCATAGTTTACATATGCCTTTTTATCAAACCAACACGTCACAATATTGTCCTCTATATGCGATGTGCACAACTATGGATAGAGGAAATCAAAAGCTTATAACTCATTGCCCTAAGTATTGTAAGGATTATGTATTTGCTTATCCAAAGCATTTAAAAATGGTTGGAAGATATAATTCTTTATTTGCCTTTGATGATACAATGCTTAAAAATCCAAAGGAATTAGAATATTATATAAATAGTGGTATAGATAGAGTTGTCTTAAATTTTGTATAATATATAGATTATAATAAATGCTGTGTGTTTTGGAGTATAGCTTATGTATAATTTAGAACCAATAGGAGTTATGGAGGTAGTTACATTCAGTATCTGTATAGAACTGTTCCATAATAATGTTGGTGGACAAGTTACAAAAATTCGACAAAATTTTCACCAACATTTAGGTGGAATAGTTCTATATGGACATATGATTAACACATATACCTACATAGGTACTTAAATAATGATGTATTGCAAAATATAATATCAAGTGAAACTTGATTCAGGTGGGGTGTATCCCCATCTGAATCTTAGTTGAACTTATCCAGGAGCGTGCAGCCGTTATCTCCAACTTAAAGAAGTTGGAGTGTTACGGATGCTAGATATCGGATAAAATAAGTTGGTAACAGATGCAGTGGAACGGGATTGAAGTAATTATGTATTTTTAAAATGAAAAATATGATGTACATATAAATTATGAAGAATGCAATAAAAAACTAGATAGTAGTTAAAATGAAAAAATTTTATATAAACATCTGCATAGTATGTGCTTAGGAGGTTATTAAAGTATAGTGAAAATAGTAGCAGGACTTGGATGTATTGATGATTATATAACACTGGTGAAGGCAGGAACAGACGAAGTGTTTTGTGGATATGTTCCTTATGAGTGGAATAAAAAATACAGCAGCGTATTTCCGTTAAATAGAAGAGAGGTGCTTTATTATAATATTCAGATAGGTTCTTTTGAGGATATGAAAATACTTAGAAAAATGGTTGATGTATATAAGGTGCCAGTAAGTATAACTTTTAATTATTTATACTATCTTGAAGAACAATATGAAATGATAGCTAACATGATAAAGAATCTTATAGATATTGGTTTTAGAGATTTTATTATTGCAGATATTGCTCTTATATTGTATTTGAAAGAAAAGGATATACAATGTTCAATACATTTAAGTGGAGAATGCGCTGAATTGAATCAGTTATCCATTGATTTCTTTAATAAGTTGAATATATCTCGTTACATATTTCATAGAAAAAATACAATTGAGGATATGAGTTCATGCATAAGCAATAACAAGGTGAAAAATCTTCAATACGAAGCATTTATCTTAAACGAGAGATGCCATTATACCGGGGCATTTTGCAATTCATTGCATTGTGATGAATTGATTCATTTATGTAAAATGCCATATCAGTTATCAAAATTAAGTGCACAAGCTAATAATTTTAAAGAGGTTGATAGTAAGCTTGAATTTTATTATAAGGAGCTAGAAAATCAGGAAAATGAAGAAGATTTGAATACAGAAGATAGAGAATGTGTAGAAAGTGGAGAGGAAATAGCAGAGTCATACGTTCTTGGTAGTACAGGTTGTGGACTATGCTCTTTGAGAAAATTGAAAGAAGCAGGCATTACACATTTAAAAGTAGTTGGAAGAGGAAATTCCATTGAGAATATGGAAAAGGACGTTAGAAATCTAAAGAGGGCTATTGATATTCTAAGTGATATTGAAGATAGTAAGGCTTATGAGGATAAAGTAAAAGATAAGTTGTTTAATGATAAATGCAGTGGTCAATGCTATTATTAATTAGTGAGCATTCTATAAATATGAACGTCAAAGTTGTAATGCATATAAAGGAGAACAAAATCTAAAATGATACCTATAGACTGGACACATGAAAAAAAGTGTTTAGCCTGTAGGTATTCTTTAGTTTATATGGAAGAGAGGCTCCTTTTTTATTTTTTTAAATAATATTAATAAAGCTAATGGGTTATGTTGACATTATGTATATATATTGATATTGTGTAATTAAATATAAACAATGTTTTGTTTTGTTTACAAATGAGTGGATTTTATATGGATTTGTTTAAATATGGCGAGGCTTAAAAGTGGAAAAAAAATTATGTTAAGGAATATTTATGATAACATTACGATTTCAAGAGGACATTTATACTAATAAAAGTTGTTATTAAAGAAAGTGGTGGAAGGAATATTGATAAAAAATAAGGGGATGTGAATATGAATATAAATAAGATCAATAATTATATTAATAAGTCTAGAAAAATAGAAAACTTATCATCTAAACATGATTTAAACTCTTTAAAGTTAGAGAAAAGGATGATTTCTAAATTAATTGATGAAAATTACAGCATAGGTTCAATTTCAAATATAGATAAAATAGCAAATGGCATGAGCTCAATCTGTTATTATATTTTAACTGATAAAGGAGAATTTATCCTTAAAAATGTTGAGGATAATGGTATGAATAATCCTGATAATGAACCCAAAATTCACGAAGTACTTGCAAATGAAAATATACCTGTATCTAAATTTTATTTAACTAAACAAGGCAAATATATTCTCAATGATGGAGGAAATATATATCATCTTAAAAATTATATAAGAGGTGAGGTATATAAACCTAATACAGCATCAGAATGGCTTATGAGAGATAGTGCAGTTATGCTAGGGAAAATACAAAAAGCCATGGAACAAATAAGTATACTACCAATAGGAATTGGTGAAGGGTATTTTGAGAATATGTCACCTAAAAAATCAATATCAAGTTATCTACAAACATTAAAAATTGCAGAAGCTAAAAATGATATAGATATTATGAAAGATATTCAGTCTAGAGTGGAAATTCTTAATACAATCCCCAAAGAAGATATTAGAGTAATGGACTTAACTTGTAAATCAACTCATGGGGATTATTCTATAAATCAAATAGTTTGTGGACAACAATCCATTAATGGGATTATTGATTTTACATCTGCATGCATACATCCAATTTGTTGGGAAGTTATAAGGTCATTTTCAATTGCAGATAGTGATTGCATAGATGGAACTATAAACATTGAAAATTTAAAAAGATATATACAAAGTTTTTTACGATATGGAGAATTAAATAGTTATGATTTAAAGATGATGCCATATGTGTATTTTTATCAACTCTTATTTCCTAATTATTACAATCAATACTATTCATCAAATAATCCCAATAGGGAGTTACTTCTTAATAATGCTAGATTTTCAACTAAGGTATGCCAATGGTTTGCGTCTAATATAAACAATATATCTGATGAACTTGTAAGATCTTTTTAATGAAAAGCCTAAGAGTAGAAAAAGCTTGAATTGTATTATTTTATTTTTTTAGATTATAAATGTTATATAAGAATATGAGTTAATACGAGGAATATATGGTAAAATATATTAAAGGCATATTTGATAAGGTGGTAAAGACAGGATGATTAAGAAGCCAAGATATAACATATCTAAAGTAGTAATAATCTCTATTTTTTTAAATTTAGTACAAATGGTACTTATAACATTGTTTATTTATTATAAAAATAGAAACCCATACATGCTTGATGGAAACTTTATTGTCTATATTATTGCAATAAGCATAGGTGTTAATAATATAATTACTGGAATTATATTTTATAATATTTTGTTTAAAAAAGGTAGAAATAATTTAATAGATACTATAAAAGATCTTGAGAAATTTAATACAACTTTAAGAACTCAAAGGCATGATTACTTAAATCATATTCAGGTTATTTACTCTTTGATGGAACTTGAAGAGTTTGATGAGGCTAGAAAATATATAGAGCCTGTCTACAAAGACATTGTAAGAGTTAGTAAGGCCTTAAAAACCTCAAAGCCAGCAGTAAATGCACTGCTTCAAGCAAAGCTTCAGATGGCAGAAAAGAATGGGATAGAGATGGAATTAGAAATAAAAAGTGATTTGAGTCAGCTTAGTATGGAAGCATGGGAGTTTTGCAGAGTAGTAGGAAATATAATAGATAATGCAATATTTGCTTTAAAGTTAAAGCCTGATGATAGATATATGCTCGTTGAGTTTATGGAGGATTTAGAGAATATTAGTGTTTATATATCAAATAATGGCAGTGTTATACCTAAAGAAATTATAGGGGAGATATTTAAACAAGGCTTTACTACCAAAGGGGATAAGGGAGATGGTATGGGACTTTCTATAGTCAAAGAAATTGTTGAAAGTTTTTCAGGCACTGTAACAGTTACATCAAACGAGAGAAAGACATGTTTTGCAATAATTTTACCTAAAAAGGGATATAAGGCACATGAAATTAATTAGGTTTATATGCTAGTCTATTTTCAGATGCCTAAATGACATTTCAGCCTCAAAAATGTATTTTTCAGAAGAATTCTATGTATAAGTTTTATTATCAGTATTATTATATCTATATAGTAAGGAGGGAGGTAGAAAATACATGGGACTGCTATCAAATATTACACTTATAACAATTATACTTTTAATTGTAGGCTTTGGTTTAGTACTTTTAGAAATGCATATTCCTGGTTTTGGTGTACCCGGAATTGTAGGTGGAATATGTTTAATATTAGCGGTAGTATTAACAGCTCAAAACTTTGCTCAAGCATTGGTTATGTCATTAGTGATATTAGCTGTGCTAGGCATAATGCTTGGTGTGGTCATAACATTTTTTTCGAAAGGAAGGCTGTTTAAACCACTAATATTGTCAGAAGAGCAAAAGAAGGAACATGGATATATTAGTTCTTCAGATTTAGATTATTTACTTGGGAAAAAAGGAATTACAATTACAGATTTAAGACCATCAGGTTCTGTAGATATAGATGGAGTTAAGTTTGATGTGATTTCAGAGGGAGAGTATATTCCTAGTGGAACTAATGTTGAAATTTTTAAGGTTAATGGAGTAAAGTTGGTAGTGAAAAAATCAAAAATATAAATTATTATGTGAGGAGAGATTAATAATGAATGCTAGTTTAATTATTATTGTTGTAGTAGTGGTACTTATATTATCTTTGTTTGTAACCTTTGTACCACTAGGATTATGGATATCTTCTTTAGCAGCCAATGTTAAAGTAAGTATATTCAATTTAATTGGTATGAGACTAAGAAGAGTTGTACCAGCTAAAATAGTAATTCCACTTATAAAATCAACAAAGGCTGGTATGGGACTAACTGTTAATCAGTTAGAAGCACATTATTTAGCTGGTGGTAATGTAGACAATGTAGTAAATGCATTGATTGCTGCACATAGAGCTGATATAGACTTACAATTTGAAAAAGCAGCTGCTATTGATTTAGCAGGTAGAGATGTTTTAGAAGCAGTTAAAATGAGTGTTAACCCAAGAGTAATTGAAACACCAAATGTTTCAGCAGTCGCAAAGGATGGTATTGAACTTTTAGTTAAGGCTAGAGTTACAGTTAGAGCTAACCTTGAAAGACTTGTTGGTGGTGCAGGAGAGGCAACTATTTTAGCAAGAGTTGGTGAAGGTATAGTAACTACAGTTGGTTCTTCTACTAGTCATAAGATAGTGTTAGAGAATCCAGATGCAATCTCAAAAACAGTATTAAATAAAGGATTAGATGCAGGTACAGCATTTGAGATTTTATCCATTGATATAGCAGACGTAGATGTTGGAAGAAATATAGGAGCTCAACTTCAAACATTACAAGCAGAAGCTGATAAGAATATAGCACAAGCTAAAGCAGAAGAGAGAAGAGCAATGGCTGTAGCTAAGGAACAAGAAATGAGAGCTGCAGTTGTAGAAGCAGAAGCAGAAGTACCAAGAGCAATGGCTTATGCACTTAGAGAAGGTAAACTTGGAATAATGGATTATTATGATATGCAGAATGTTATTGCAGATACAAACATGAGAAGCTCAATTTCTGATGCAGGAAATAAAAATAAGAATATAACTACAGGTGGCTCAGATAGTAAAGACAAAAAATAGGCTTTTGGGAGAGTGAGAGCTATGAACTATAAGGATAATGTTAACTTAGATGATAGTGAGAACAGTAAATTTGGTGAAGAATTTAAAGCAAGTAATATAGAAAATAACGAAACTATTTCTATGAAAGATACAGAGTTATACGAGGAAGAAGCAAACTATGGTAGAAAGCAAAAAGTTTCTTCACAACCTTTAGGGGTAATGGATTCTATTGTACAAGAGTTAACATCAGTTAGGCTCCAGCAAGCCATTATACTTTCAGAAATAGTTGGGAAGCCAAGAAGCAAAACAAGAAGAGCAAGAAGAAAAGGAAGATTATAAGAATTAGGAGAATTCGTTATGGATATAAAAGTGCTTATAGTTGATGATGAACAAGGAATAAGAACTGTAATTAAAAAGATATTGGATAAGTCTGGTGGCTTTCAGGTTATTGCAGATACTGATAATGGAGATGAAGCTATAGGCATATTTAATGAGCACCGCCCTGAGGTGGTGTTCATTGATGTACAAATGCCTGGCTGTAGTGGCATAGAATGTGCCAAAAAGATAGCAGATATAGAACCCAAAACTATAATTATCTTTGCAACAGCTCATCAGGAGTATATGTCTGATGCATTTCAATTATATGCATTTGACTATTTAATCAAGCCATTCAAAATAGATAGGGTAATGCAGACGTTAGATAGAATAAAGAAATTAAATAAGCCTAGTTATAATGATGGAATTGATAAAATCATAAAGCATGAAAAAGGTTTAGATAAACTTATGATAAAAAGTAAGGAAGGTATAAGCTTTATTGATACAAAAGAGATAGTTCTAGTGCAAAGAGAGGAAAATTCTACTGTTATATATACAAGAACAGATAGTTTTATAACATCTATTTCTTTATCTGATATAGAGGAAAAATTGGATCATACTCAGTTTTTCAGAAGTCATAAATCTTATATTATAAATTTATCGTTAATTACTAAAATATATCCATATGGAAGATGGACTTATGTGGTTAAGCTTAAGAATACAGAAAAAGATGCATTATTAACCCATGAAAAATACGAGGAAATAAAGAAATTATTCAGCCTATAATAGTTATTATAGGCTGAATAATTTTATATTAAAGGAGTTTGTTTTACTATGCAGACTGTTGTCTGGATTTTATTTCAGTCTCCTTCTTTTTATTAAAAGGTACAGCTATTAGACCTAACATAGCAATAATTGATGTAATTAAGAAACACTTGTTATAAACTTTGTTTGTTTCATCAGTCTTTATTGTTATTGCTTCATCTAGAATTTTATAAATTTCGTTAGTTTGAGCAGTGAACTTTTCTTCAATAGTTGATTTCATATTTTTTGGAGCATTAGCTAATACTGCATTTTTTTTATTTTGAATTAATTTATTAACCATATCTTTTGAAAAAGTAGTATTTTGACTGTTACCAGAAGAAGTTTTTATTTTATTACATATTTCAGATTTTACTTGGCTTTCAAGGAGTAGATTGCTATTTATTGTATTTACTATTCTATCTTTTGAGTTGCTTATCGCCTGAGTAGTATAGCTAGTGCTTAATGTTGAAACCAAAGCTATGGCTATGCAAGCAGTCAGTTGTCTAAAGCTATTTAATATTCCAGATGCAAGTCCATTCTTATCATTTGAGATTTCCTCAAAAGCACTTTGATATAATGGAGACGTTGCACCAATTCCAAGACCAACTATAATGAAAGCAGTAATAATTACTTTAATATTATTAGAGCCATTCATGAACACAAACATTAAGTCGCCTAAAGCTACAAAAATTACAGCTAATAAAGAAATGATTCTAGCACCAAATTTCTTATATATAATACCGAAAATAGGAGAGATAATAAAAGACACACCGCTTACTATACCTAATAAAAGTCCAGCGTTTAATACTGTATATCCTAATTGATTTTCTAGGTAGAAATTCATTAGATAGGATATTGGCATATAAGCAAAGAAGATTACTCCAATTATTATTATAGAAGAAGTAAAGCTTTTAGTTTTAAATAAGTTAAATTCTATCATTGGATTCTTTGATCTTAATTCGTATATTAGAAATGCAATAATTGAGATTGCTGAAGTTATGATTAGAGAAATTATTTTTGTGCTTCCCCATCCGTAAGAACTCCCTTTAACAAGTAGAAAGGTAAGAGCTCCGATTCCGTAAGCTAATAATATTGAACCCAAAATATCTATTTTCTTTTCTATTGTTCTATCATAACATTCTTTAACATATTTTGATCCAAAGAATAAGGAGATAATAATAAAAGGAATATTTACGTAGAATATTGCTTTGAAACCAAAGACTTCATTCAAAATTCCTCCAATAATAGGACCAGAGGCAGCAGCTATAGAAATTATCATACCTATTGCAATCCCTAACTTTGACATAGCATCTTTTCCAAATAGCTCGATACTTAAAGGAACAGCTAATGGAGCAAGAATTGCAGCACCTATGCCTTGGATAATTCTAAAAATGATAATCATAGAAATGGAAGTAGAAAGTCCACAAAATATTGATGATGAACCAAATACTAAAAGACCAATTAAAAAAAGTTTCTTTCTTCCATAAATATCTGCTATTTTTGAGAAATTTATTAGAAGAGCTGAGAAAGGAATTAAGTAAGCTGTACTTACCCAAGATATTCCTATCATATCTGTTTTGAAATAGTTAGCCATACTTGGCAGTGATACATTAACTATAGTTGAATCTAATACTGTTAAGAAACAAGCTATTCCTAAAGAAATAAATGCTAATACTTTTTGATTTTTATTCATAATTAACCTCCAAAATTTATCGTATAAATATGAAACTAAGTTCATATTCATATAATACAATGGAGAAAATTAAAAGTCAATATATGAAATGAATTTCATATTTGATTGACTTTTATTTTTTTATCTTTTATTATTTAAGTAGGTGATGAAAATGGAAAGAAAGACAAGGATACCAACACAGAAAAGGGCTTTAGAAAAATATGATAAGATATTAGATGCAGCATATAAGCTATTCAATGAAAAAGGATACTATAATACAACTACAGCAGATATATCTAAAGAAGCTAATGTTGCTACAGGTTCTGTATATGCGTATTTTGAAGATAAGAAAGAAATTTATATTAAGGTAATCGAAAGGCTTAATAAAAAAATTACTTATCCTGTTCAGGACTTTTGGTTAGAGAATAAAGACACTCAATTTGATAACGCTATAGTATCAAAAGAATTATTTAAGGAATTTATAAAAATGATGATAGGTTATCATGATTTTTCTAAAATTTTTCATGATGAAATGGAAGCATTAACACTATTAGATCCAGATATTGCTGCAATAAGAAATGAAAATTCTAAATTGCGTAGGGAAAAGATTGAAGATATTTTTAAAAGCTTATCTATACCTTTTAAAGGGGAAGAAGAAAAAAATATATATTTCTATTATTCATTTTTTTTAATAGATGATGTATGTCACAAGATTGTGTTTGATAATGATGTTAAAGATTTGGATTTATATATTGATAAATGTGTCAACATGCTATACTATCTATTGCAAGATTGTAGTAATTATCAAGTGAAACTTGATTCAGGTGGGGTTTGATCCTCATCTGAATCTTAGTTGAACTTATCCAGAAGCGTGCAGCCGTTATCTCCAACTTAAGCAGAAAACCTAAATCTATGATTTAGTGTGAATCGGTTAAGCAGACATCTCAAATCTATGATTTGATGATGGTCGCTTACTCTGTGAGCACTCATCTGACTTTAGGAAGAGGAGTTTCATATAAAGTTGGAGTGTTACGGATGCTAGCTATCGGATAAAAAAGAATCAATATAACCAGAAGTCCACTTGTGGAAATGTTCCAAGTGGACTTCTGTATATTTACAAAAGAAGATATAATTTTATTTTATGTACTTACTTAGTGTATGAGCAATACCATCTTCCTCATTAGACAAGGTTACTTCATTAGCCACTTCTTTTAAGGCATCTACTGCGTTAGCCATAGCAACTCCTATGCCAGCATATTTAACCATTGAAGCATCATTGTGACCATCTCCAAAGGCAATCATTTCTTCTTTCTTATATCCCATAGGAATAAGCACAGTATCTAAGGCTTTAGCCTTATCGATTCCTTTAGCTGTAAATTCGAAGAAGAAATCTGCTGTAAATACACAATTTAAAGTATCTTTAAATGGTTCCATCATTTCTTTGTAATGTGTTTTTAGATATTCAGGAGTTCCTGCAGTTAGAATTTTGTTTAAAGCATAGTCAGCAAAGGCTGCTAAATCATCCTTTTCACATAACTTAAATCTACCATTACGAGATTCATATTGAATTATATTAAAAGGGGAACCTTTATATTGAATTTCATTGTTGAACACATCGTTAATATACATGTATTCTCCTTTATCAATCATAGGTTTAACATCAAATTTTTTCATATGTTCAAGCACAGCTTGTCCTTGTTCTACGCTCATAGTCTCATTAAATAAAACTTTGTTAGTTTCACAATCAACAACTTTGCTACCATTATATGAAACTAAAAGTCCATGATTTTCATTCATTTTTAATTCTTTAGCAAAATTCATCAATCCAGAGGTAGGTCTTCCAGATGCAAGAATTAATATGACACCTGATTTTTGTGCCTGAATTAAGGCATTCTTAGTTTTCTCTGTAATTATTTTTTTATCATTAGTTAATGTACCATCTACATCCATAATAATTACTTTTATGTTACTCATATATCTTACCCCCTTGTGTTTTAGGCCTCTAAAAAGCAAATAGTTTATGTTAGTCTACTATTTGGACTTGTTATTTATTTTTGCATGCCTTTTATTTTATTATATTATATCAATACACCTTTTAGAAATAAACATTGTAGGTGAAGTATGAATAATATCTATCAAAAAGAATGAATTTAGTTGATAATAAATGAAATAAGTCTATCATTTTTTAGAAAACTTATGATTGATAAAAAATTTGACTGTTTCAAAGTTGTTTGTTTATTGTAGAAGAGTATGATATCCTGTAGTTCTAATTAATAAAAACAAATGGAGGAAATGAATTAATGAATAATTTGCCAAATTGTCCAAAATGTAATTCAGAATATACATATGAAGATCAAGGTGTTTTTATTTGCCCAGGATGTGCTCACGAATGGAATGTAGGATTAGAAAATCAAAATAATGAAGATGTTTTAGTTGTTAAAGATGCAAATGGAAATGTTTTAAGTGATGGTGATTCAGTAACAATAATTAAGGATCTTAAAGTAAAGGGCGCTTCATCAGCTTTGAAAAAGGGAACAAAAGTGAAAAATATACGTTTAGTTGATGGAGATCATAATATTGATTGCAAAATTGATGGATTTGGAGCTATGAGTTTAAAATCTGAATTCGTAAAAAAGATATAGACTTATTTAATAATGAATGAGAACCAAGTCTTATATGGAGATGGTTCTCATTTTTATTGTGAAATTATCAAGTGAAACTTGATTCAGGTGGGGGAATCTCCATCTGAATCTTAGTTGAAATTACACATTCAAGGAGCACCTCGTCCAGGAGTGTGTAGCCGTTATCGGATAAAATCGTTTAAACTTAGTGGTTGGCAGATAAATTTAATTTAGTATTATTGGATTTTCTTATATTAATACTTTTAGTAATTTGCTCAAAACTCATGCCATATTTTATAGCAATATCTCTAGCATAACTTTTGCCCAAAGGCTCTCCTTTATATATTTTATAGGATCGTTTTCCGTTTTCAATTCCTGTAACAAGGCTTACAACCTTACTATTTCCAGTTATAGTATTATTAATTATATCAGTTTCTTTTGCTAACTCATGCATATGAGTATTAAACAAAGCTCTGGCTCCAAGATATCTTAATGATTTTACCACATCATTAGCAATATAAATTCCTTCAGTAAAGCTTGTACTAGCTAGAGATTCATTTAATAATATTAGACTGAAACTTGAAGCTTCAGCAAAAATTTCACCGAGTCTTTTTGATTCTTCACCTAATCTTCCAAGTGTAACTGTTTGATTTTCATCTACAGGGAAGTGAGTATATATTGAATCTACAGGACTCATGATACCCTCAGTTCCAGGTACAAAAAGTCCAGCTTGAAATAAAATTTGTGCAAAGGCAATTGCTTCTGTATATACAGTCTTACCTCCTCTGTTTGGACCAGTTAGAATAAATATTCTTCCATCATCATTAAATAGCACATCATTAAGGACTATTTCTTTAGAAGTATCAATTCCTCTTTTTAGTAGCTGTATAACTAAATTAGCATTATAAGTATTTTTTATTTCATTTTTTCTATCTGCTAATGAAAGAACTTGTGGCATGCATACAGGCATCTTATGTTCAGTTAAATAATTATATAATTCAGCAGCTCTTAAATAGAAGGTTATTTCAGGTATAAGAGAAGTAAGAAAATTTGTATTAATGCATGGAAGTTTTTTTAGTGTTTTTGATAAATTCTTCATTACCGGTTTTAAAAGGCTTTCAATATCCTTGCTAAGATGATGCATAAGTGGATGTCTTGGATCATTGCCAAGACGGTGTATTTTTGACATGTTATCCATTATATTTATCATGCCTTGACGATCTAAATAATTTTTCCAAAATCCATTATCTTTGAATTGTGTTTTATTTACAGATACTAAAGTTGCTTCAATAGGATTTAAGTCTCCATCTAAATTAATTCCAAGGGTTAGACTTTTAATCTCGTTAATATCTACACTTAATTCATTTATACTTTTAGAAATTTTTTTGAATTCTTCATTTTCGGCCATAGAACTAATAATATTTTTTAGTTTGCTAAGTCCTTCTGATTTTAATTCTAGACCTTTAAAAGCTTCATTAATTGTTGAAATTATATCAGTATAAGACCCAAGCTTTTTATATTGATTAAAAAATGTCCAAAATGTTACATCCTGCAATATAGAAGCTTCATTATCTATTAATTTTAATCCTTTTAAATTCTCCAATATAGTTTCTAAAGAAGAAAGTAAGGTTTTTGATGAAACAATATCACTGAAAATGTTTTGACGATATTTTATTACTCCCTCATCGTGACAAAGATGAGTGAGAATATATTCAATGTAATCATACTCATCAAATCTGTCTGAAAGTCTTTTGCAAAATCCAGCTATATCCAAACTTTCGATAGTTGAATCATTCAAATTTATTGTCTTAGAAGCGTAAACCTGTTCATTATCAGGCCATAATAAGCTTATATAGTTATCATCCATAATTAATCCCCTCAAAATAATTATTTGCTTATAAGTATTTAGTATTTTGCAAAATTAGATTGCAAAATATATGTTCATTTTATAGCATAGTAAACGTTGTAATTTGTAAGTATCATATTGAGCTAAACTAATAAAATCTCTTATTAAATCTTGGTTTATAAGAGACATCAGTTATATACATATACGCCACCCCTCGTGTATGTTTATGAAATATTATATAATATTTTACATATACAATGGTATTACTACATTTTGCAATTGTCAATATATACAGTAATGCATTTTTCTGGATGAGTTAAGCTTGTATAAAAGCAAAAATTGTTTGAAGTTTCCAATATAAATAAGACTGCTCTTAATTTAACTTTCACATTGTTTATTTATCAAAACAAAATGTAACTATGGGTTGCACAATAGAACTTTAAGGTTGGTGGAATATATATTGAAACTTAACTATACTTGATATATAAGGGGTGGTTAAATATGATACTTGCAGGAAAAATTCAAACATTGAGAAAGCAAAATGGATTTTCACAAGAACAGTTGGC
Source organism: Clostridium sp. TW13 (assembly GCF_024345225.1). Lineage (NCBI taxonomy): Bacteria > Bacillati > Bacillota > Clostridia > Eubacteriales > Clostridiaceae > Inconstantimicrobium > Inconstantimicrobium mannanitabidum. The sequence continues at coordinate 2,995,586 of NZ_BROD01000001.1, read as the reverse complement.
AGAAATGTGTAATGTAACAAGGCAATCAATTTCTAAGTGGGAGGCAGATATTGCACTTCCTGAAACTGATAAGTTGATATTGCTAAGTAAAATTTTTTCTGTCTCTGTCGATGTATTACTGAAAGATGAACTTGAATTAAATTTAGTAAAGGAAGTTCATACTTGTGGAATAGCGCAGAACAGTGATTTGGGTAATGGATTATATGAAGGAGTTTTGATTAAAGAAAGTATTGATGATGAATCTATATTGGACTACATTGAAATTAACAAAGTTGAAATTTGGAAGACAAATGATGTAACAAGATATTGGACAGTAATTTATTTTTCATCAAGTAATCCTAATTTTCCAGAAAAGTTATCTAAGGTTATGATAGCACGTGATGAAGGTGGAAATTGGTTTTGTGATTTTAAGACAGGAAATATAAAAATGATTGTTTTTAGAAATAAGATTTTGAAGTATGAGGTTGGAAACAGGGAACAAAAAGAGAAGGTAATAGAGGAGTGCAGGAAACTTGGTATTCCAGATGAGCAGATGAATTGGAGCGAATAAGATAAAAAGTTTAGATTTATTTTCACTATTTTAATATAATATTAATTATAAAAAGAGATGCGTTGATGTTTGTAATAAGGTAGGTGATCATAAATTTGGAGCGAAGGCAACGAGATATTCTAAATTTAATTTTAAATGCTGAAGAATATATTAATGGAAATGAGTTAGCTAGGTTTTGTAATGTAACAATTCGTACAATAAGAAAAGATATTAGGGAAATTAATAATTCTCTAAAATCCTACAATGTGAAAGTAGACTCTAATATAAAAAAGGGTTATTTTCTTGATAAGAACAGCAAAGATATTTTGAAGAAAAATAATTTTATAAGAAAAGTACTAGATCATGAGTATATAATTGAAACACCTAATTTGCCAGTAGACAGACAAATATATATATTATTGAAGCTAACCATTAAAAAATATATTTACGTAGAGGAGTTATCAGAAGCATTATATGTATCTGTAGCTACTGTAAATAATGATATTACTTCTCTTAATAGGTGGCTAAAGAAAAATCTGAAATTAGGAGTAAGTTATTCTTTAAATGATGGAATTACACTTAAAGCAAATGAAAAAGAAAAAAGAAATATTATCAGCTGGATTTTGGCAAGAAGGATCAATATAAGTACTGTTTCTAAGTATTGGAATTATTTATTTGAAGATAAGGATGTAATTTCAGTCAGCAGAGAAATTTACCATATAGTAGATGCGGAAACTAAAAAACATAATTATTATCTATCAGGACATAGCTCTCAACTTTTATGCTATGAAATATTAGTTGCAATTAAACGTCAAAAATTAGGATTTGCTTTAGATGATTCTGATAGTAAAAATGATATGCTTATGTCAGCGATGATTGCCATACGAAAAAAAGTAGAAGAAAAATTACAGGTTAATCTATCAGAAACAGAGTGGCTCAATTTGCAGCAATATTTTAAATCAAGGCAATTTCTCAAAGGAACAGATATTAAAAATATTGAAACAGAAGAAGCCGTTTGTGTGGTAGAAGAATTTCTAATAACCTTATGTGAAAAATTCAATATAGATTTAAGTTATAATTCAGATAATAAATATAAATTAATTTTATATATAGCACCGATGATAAATCGAATAAAATATAGGCATTGTATATCAAACAGTATAGATGAAAAAGTGGTTAAAAGCCATAAAACAGAGTTTGAAATGGCCAGTGAAATGGTGCATATCATTAAGAAAAAACTGAATTTAGATATTGGGAAGATTGATTTAGCCTATATAACACTTCATTTAGTAACCATGTGTGGCATTTATGATCATAAGCTCAATATTATTATTGTTTGTGATTATGATGAGTCTGTAGTAAGTTTCATTGAAGCTAGAATTAAAAGCTGTTTTGGAGAAAAGCTAGAGCTATTTAGATTTTATGATTATCAAGGATTTATGTATGAAAATGAAGACAATCTAAAAAATGTGGATTTAATAATCACGACTTCAACAATAGCTGATATCACTAACATTCCTTTTATTAGAATAAATCCTGAAGTTGAACAAAATGATATTGATATGATAGCAGAATATTTTAAAAATAGTACAAGGAAATTAATCCTATAGTTCAAGATATAGACTTAGTCTATATCTTGCCTATAGGATTATTGTATTTTTAAGAAGTTAAGTGAGAATTCATTCAGCTTGCGCGCAGTTACATATGAATTGCATTTAAACTTATCAGATAGAATAAAATATTTCACCATTCAAGGTGAAATATTTTAGTTTGTTGAAAGAATAGTAGAGTTATTATAATAAAACTAAAGAAGTACTTGAAGCAGTAACTAATTATATTGTCATGTATTTGCAAATGAAGTTATATTTTAAGTAAATTCTATGTTGATAAATTGCGATACTAACAGTAAAAAACATGTATTTAGGAATGCATAAATGTAAAGTATGATTAAAAAGAGTTATTAAATATGGGAGGAAAAATAATTTGGATGAAGAGAATTTAAGAAAAGTATGTGCTGAAAAAGCTATTGGATATATAAAAAATAATACTGTAATTGGTTTAGGAGCAGGAAGAAATATTGCTTGTTTAATTGAACTCATAAGTAAAGAAATACAACATAATTTGAAAATTAAAATTGTAACACCATCTGATAATACAAGAAGTCTTTGTATCAAGTATGGTGTGGAAGTAGTTCCAACATGTTTTGTAGATGAAATTGATGTTGCTTTTGATGGCTGCGGTGAGGTAGATGAAATGTTTTATGCATCCAAAGGAGGTGGAGGTATATTTTCAAAAGAAAAGTTAATTGCTTCTATGGCAAAGGAATATATTTTACTTATTGATGAAAAGAAATTAACCAAGAAATTGAATTGTAAGTGTCCAATATCATTAGAGATAACTAAGGATTCCTTGGCATATGTAAGCACGATGGTTAGAAGTTTAGGCGGAAATCCTGTAGCCAGAGTAAGTTATAATAAGGATGGATATTTAATTACGGATGATGGAAACCTTTTGTTAGACATAAAATTTGAAGATATAAGAGACTTAAAAAAGTTAAATAATGATTTAAATGAAATCAATGGAGTAATTGCAACATCAATATTTACCAAAGAGGTTACGAAAATAATAGTAGCAGGAGATGCTGGTGTAAGAATTATTTCAAGGACATAAGTTTTTTATAAATACAGTTTATTATACATAAGATATGGAGGAACAAATATGAAATTAGGGATTATTGGAGCAGGAATGATTGTAAAGGAATTTTTGGCAATCACTGAGCATTTGCAGGGGTTAGAGTTAGAAGCTATTTATGGAAGAAAGAGTTCAGAAGAAAAATTGAATCAATTTAAGAAAGAATATAAAATTAATAATATTTTTTATGACTATGATGAATTATTAAGAAGTAACGTAGATACTGTTTATATTGCACTACCTAATAACCTGCATTTTGAATTTGCTAAAAAGGCATTGGAAGCAAATAAGAATGTTATTATTGAAAAGCCTATAACATCAACATATAAGGAATCATTAATATTAAATGATTTGGCTAGGCAAAAAAGCTTATTTATATTTGAAGCAATCACTAATCAATATCTGCCTAATTATAAAAAGATTAAAGAGTTGCTTCCACTTTTGGGAAAGATAAAAGTTGTTCAATGCAATTATTCACAATATTCTAGTAGATATAATAGTTTTAAAGAAGGTAATGTATTGCCTGCATTTAATCCTAATTGTTCTGGTGGGGCTTTAATGGATTTGAATATTTATAATACTCATTATGTAGTTGGATTATTTGGAAAACCTAAAAATATTGAGTATTATCCTAATATTGAAAGAGGAATAGACACATCAGGGGTATTAATCTTAGAGTACGAAACATTTAAATGTGTTTGTATTGGAGCAAAAGACTGTAAAGCACCTATTGCAAATAATATTCAAGGAGATAAAGGATGTATATATCAAGATACTCCAACTAACACTTGTGAAGGGTTTGAATTGTTGTTGAATGATGGAACAAATTCTTTGATTAATGAAAACAAGTATGCACATCGTATGGTTAATGAGTTTATTGAATTTATAGATATAGTAAATAGCAATGATTTAGAGAAATGTTATGGAATGTTGGAGCATAGTTTAATAGTTATTGAAGTTCAAACTATTGCTAGAATGAAAAGTGGAATTATATTTCCAGCAGATAAGAATATCAAGTGAAACTTGATTCAGGTGGGGTTTGCTCCCCATCTGAATCTTAGTTGAACTTATCCAGGAGCGTGCAGCCGTTATCTCCAAATTAAGCAGAGAACCTAAATCTATGATTTAGTGTGAATCGGTTAAGCAGACATCTCAAATCTATGATTTGATGATGGTCGCTTACTCTGTGAGTACTCATCTGACTTTAGGAAGAGGAGTTTCATATAAAGTTGGAGTGTTACGGATGCTAGCTATCGGATAAACTAAATAAGATCAAGTTTGGTTTTATTTTAACATTAGGCATCTAAAAATAGATCAGTATATGGGATATTTTCAGATGCCTTAATATTTGCATATAAGTATTTTTGGCATTATGGTAAAAATAGACTTGGGTTTTTATTGAAATGAAAAAAATGTTGCATCAATATTGAAAATATATTAATATATAAATATAAAACATAATAGTTCAGATGAAAATAGCGGGAGAGCAATGACTATGGCCATTCACCGAAGAAGTAAATCTTTCAGGTACCTATTTAATTAGAGATGACCGCTATTGGATGAATCCTTGGAGAGACTCTTAATGAGCACCGAAGGAGAAAGTCGTAAGACGAAACTCTCAGGTAAAAGGACAAGGGGCAGATAACATATCTTATGAAAGTAATATATTTAGAATTACTTTATTATCTAAATCATATCTAGCTCTGTTTTTATTTACATTCACTGAATACTTATTTAGTCAAAGGTGTTTTTAGGCATCTGAAAGGACATTGGTTTATATACTAGTGTATTTGGACTAGTTATTAATTTTTATATGTCCTGTATGGAATTTTTGCCTATCATATAGTAGTAAAATGGAGCAACTAATAAGATACCTACATAAAATATATTATAGTAGATTTAAAAGTTTACTTTTAGATTTATTAATAGAACTAAAATTTATATTATAGCATGTCTAGAATTTTTTTAATTATTCAAATGCCTTTTGCTCTAAAGTGTCTTTCCAATAAGAATGAAGAATGGTCATGTAGATTTATGAACAGTAACATTCAGAAAGGCGGAATATCTATGTCACAAAATGAAAATTTATCTAGAGGATTAAAAAATCGTCATGTTCAATTACTTGCAATTGGAGGTGCAATTGGTACTGGACTATTCCTTGGTTCAGGAAGATCAATCCACTTAGCAGGGCCATCTATTTTATTTGCTTATATGATAACAGGAATAATATGTTTTTTTGTAATGCGTGCGCTAGGGGAATTATTGCTTTCTAATTTAAATTATCATTCCTTTGTAGACTTCGTATATGATTATCTAGGGGAACGAGCAGCATTTATTACAGGATGGACTTATTGGTTCTGCTGGATTTCACTTGCCATGGCAGATGTAACTGCAGCTGGACTTTATATACAATATTGGTTTCCTAGTATACCTCAATGGCTTCCAAGTCTTATAGTTCTTATAATTTTATTAATTATGAACCTTACAGCAGTAAAACTATTTGGTGAAATGGAATTCTGGTTTGCTTTAATAAAAGTGGTTGCAATTTTAGCACTAATTATAATTGGTACATTTATGATTATAAAAGGATTTTCAACTAATGCTGGTGCATCTAGCTTTACAAACCTTTGGAGACATGGTGGTTTGTTCCCAAATGGTATGAGTGGGTTTATTCTTTCATTCCAAATGGTTGTATTTGCGTTTACTGGAATTGAGTTAGTTGGATTAACAGCTGGTGAAACTGAGAATCCAGAGCAGGTTATTCCAAAGGCTATTAATAGTATTCCAATTAGAATTATAATTTTCTATGTTGGAGCACTTTTGGTAATTATGAGCATATATCCATGGAATTCAATTAACCCAGATAAAAGCCCATTTGTTCAGGTATTTGCTACAGTAGGTATTGCAGCTGCAGCAAGTATTGTAAATTTTGTTGTATTAACTTCAGCAGCTTCAGCTTGTAACAGTGGTATCTTTAGTACAAGCCGTATGGTTTATTCTCTTGCTAAAGAAGGAAATGCACCTGAATCAATGAAGAATTTAACCTCGACTCAAGTACCTTTTAATGCTACAATATTCTCTGCAATTGTTATTTTGATTTCAGTCATTTTAAATTATATTATGCCAAAGGGTGTATTTGTACTTATTACGAGTATATCAACATTTTGCTTTATCTTTATTTGGGCGATTATAGTTATATGTCATTTAAGATATCGTAAAGTTAATCCAGAGCTTGCTGCTAAGAACAAATTTAAAATGCCACTTTATCCTATGATTAACTATATAATTTTAGCATTTTTTGCATTTGTTATAGTTACATTGGCTCTTAATAATGAAACTCGTGTAGCTTTGTTTGTAACACCTGTGTGGTTTATAATGCTTTGGGGAATTCATAAGTTACTTAAATCAAAATGATTCTTGTTATTTAATAATTAAATTTCAGGATGAGGTTAGGAAAAAATAAATATGAAAAAGTTAAATAAAGCAATATTAGTAACAACTAAGATATCACTTTTATTAATATTATTGGTATCGTTGAATACTAATCCTTTTACTTCTTCAACAGATATTGCACTGGGAAGACAAGCACATTCTGAAGCTACACTATATGGAAGTAAACTTGAATTGGTTACATCAAAAGTTTCAGTGTTTGGAGCTGTTTCTAGCAATACTAGCAGATATCCCAGCATATCAGGAAGAGTTATATATCATAGTTATAAGTCATATGGAGATGGAAATAGTAAGTTATATATTCTTAATTTAGGAAGTAAAACTTTAACTTGTATAAGTTCTTTGTGGACAAATGTTTATGATGTTATGAATGCTGTTTGGTCTGCAGATGGGAAAAAGATAGTGTTTATGGGGCGCGATAGATTAAATAGTAATTGGGAGTTATATTCTTATACTATTGGAGCTAAAGGGAATCCGATAAATATTACTAATTCTTCTCGCAACAGGGATGAAGATCCTAAATTTTATCCGGGCAGTAACAACAAGATAGTATTTAAATCCACTTATGGTGGGGTATATTACATAAAAAGCATGGATATAACTACTAGAGTTACAAAAACTATTTATGCAAGTACTTCTATGGAATGTTCAATGCCGTATTACTCTGCTGATGGATCTAATATATACTTTTCCGGGTTAGTTAACGGAAAAACAGATATATATATAATTTCTGCATCTGGAGGGAATCCGGTAAAAGTATCAGGGTGTGCTGACTCAGGGATTAAAGAATATTATCCAGTAACAAAGGATCGTACAGGATTTTTTTATACAAGACCTGCTCCAAATGACATGATATATTTTAAAAATACTCAGACTAATGCTAACCCAGTACGTATGCCATTTAATGTTTCAAACTCTGATAATTCAGATGTTTGTATTGTAAATTCGAAGTATACAATAATTTCTAGCAATAGAAATGGTGGATTAGGTGCTTATGATTTGTATATATGTGATAATACAACAGGTAAGGCATGGTCATTAAATGTTTATAAAAATGGAGTTAATACATCGAACAATGAATTAGGTTCTGCCTATACTCCAACAATAAAGTAATAAAAGTTAAACCCTAGATTAATTAAATTAGTCTGGGGTTTTTAATTGTTTCTAAATTATGAAATATTAAATATATAGGTTAAGGTTGTAAGTTTGTTGTATAATTTATATATAATTACAAACCAAATGGGAGCAAGGTGGATTAAATGAAAAAATATAAGCGAATCATAAAGAAAAGATTATTTTTATCAATTATTACTTCACCAATAGTTATATTGGTATATGGAATTTCAATGTATGAATTATATACATTATGTAAGTTTGGAAAAATGCAAAATAATATAAAAATATTATTTATATGTATGTTGTTCTTTTTAGCTTGTATCATATTTTTTATAGTTAAAGCTATAATAATTAAAAAAACCACACCAGATTCACAAAAAATTATAGAGAACTATGAAGTTGATAATAGTGGTATAAATATTCAAGAAGGTGAGCAGTCTAGAGTTGAATTCCAAGATATTAAATCATTTAAAGTAAACAAAAAATATAGTTTTATAGTACTTAGTAATAAAGCTATATTAATTTTAGATACGAAAAATAAAACGTCTGAAGAAATAGGACTGATGAGGGAGACACTAAAGACTAATGTTGAATATCATGGGATTTATAAAGAAGTTTGGACTTATGTAGCAATAATACTAATAGTGTTTATTTCATTATTTTATGGTGGCAAAATATATAAGAGTGCAATCAATTATAATGGAAAGCTTTCATGGGTTTTAGGTGACTTAAAAAACAAAAAAACTTTAAAATTTGAGCATAATAATATATATGAGCAAGGAATAGAAGGTATTTTTACAGATATAAACAAAGAAATCACTATGCCTAAAGATTTATATATTTCTGATAATTTTACCCTTAATTTTGATTCTAATGGCATAATTACATCTTTTGATACTTATCTTTACGGAAAAAATGATAAAGGAAAGCTTCAAAGTTATTTAATTACTTATAATAGAGAGAAGTCAGCGGATATAACAGTTATTTTAAATGGTTATGTAAATGCTAAATATAACGAAGATAAGCGTCTAAAGCCTTTAATTGATACAGTAAAAGTTATTTCAGTTAAGCAAACAGTTAGTAAATGGCATGAAAATAAGTATGGCATTCTTTATTATGGTATGAGGAGTTTTGGAAACAATACAGATGGAATTGTATATGTTAATTCAAATGGAACTACAAAACCAGCTACTAAAGCATCAGAAGAAATAAAAGGGTATGCTGTATCTGTATTTGTACCAGGTAAAGAAAATACAGATATTCCTGTTAGGTATATACTTTCAGAAAGCTTAGAGAATATTAGACCAAAGGAATTTAAAGATGTTTCAAAAAAGTCTTCTGATAATGCAAATGAATTTTATATATCAAATAAAGTTGGATATCGTTTAGATGTAGCTGCATCAGCTGCTGGCAGTAAATCTTATTCATTAAATAAAACTTCAGATGGAGGAATAACGTGGAACGCTATAAATGATGATCCATTCTGTGGAAGTACTGGAGAGGCTTCTGGAATAAGTTTTTTAAATGATAAACTTGGTTTCATATGTATATCTCGTAATGGTGGCAAAGAAGGAATGTTATACCGAACAGAAGATGGTGGTTTATCATATAAAAAGGTAGACTTTCCTAAAATAGATGTAAAGTTAGACAATGGACAAAAAAGTGATCCTTTTGATTTGCCGGAAATTCCTAATGAGAAGGATGGAAAGCTTAATGTATTAATAGGACAAGGACTTGATGGCGATTATAATGGTGCCTGCAAGGCGTTGTATCAATCAAAAGATCAAGGACGAACTTGGGAATACGTAAAGGAAGTTAAGTAAAATGTATATATAGAAATTATACTAACAAAGTAAGAGATGTATAGAAGTGATTGCTAATTAAATAATGTTATAAAAAGTCCTCCTTTTGAAAGAATATAATTAAGTACTACTTTTGAAAGGAGGTTTTTTCGTGAATAAAGAGCAACTTACATATTATAAGGATAAACTTATGGAAGAAAAAAAGAGAGTTACTAATCTTATTGATCAACTAAAGGATAATGAAATGACTAGATTTAATGCTGAGGTTGCTAGCGAATTATCATTTTATGATAATCATCCTGCGGATATAGCTACTGAGACCTTTGAGGTTGAGATGGGCAGAGCACTTGAAGCAAATGAATCATCAATGTTAGATGAAATAAATGACTCATTAAGATCTATAGATGATGGAAGTTATGGTAAGTGTAAAACATGTGGAAAGGATATAGACAAAGAAAGATTGGATGCTCTACCTTATGCAAAAAATTGTATTCATTGCCAGGATGCTATTAGTGAAGTAAAAACATATGATTCCAAGCATAGAGTGCCAGAAGAAAGTGTACTTAAACCTCTTGGATATGGATTCACTCACTATGATAAAGATGATATAGAATTTGATGCAGAAGATACTTATCAATCAGTGCAAGTTTTCAATAATAATAAGAATGAAGATGGATATTATGACGAAGAAAATGATTATGTTGAGGAGATTGAAAAAATAAGTAATGAACAATATAAGAATCAATTACCTTAAGTGAATTATTTTAAAGGTTAATTCCTGAATTTTAATAGACTATGGCATGGGGTGTTTTTAGTTTATATAATTAATTACAATGAAAAGGAGCTGCCACATTAAGAAGTTTATATGCAATATATTGTTTAGTAAATCCAAACAATATTGCATTATTTACTCTTAGTATAGTAGCTCCTAAATTTTTTGAATTTTATCTATAGAAAATAAATTGTGTTTTTAATTGTTTTGTGCAGCATTAGCATATATACTTGGTGATAACTTCAACCATAATTTAGTTAAACTAGTCTTAGTGTAATCAAAAGGTTTACTGTTTTCAATAAGAATAAAAATACGGTATCTAATTGAATCTATGAATATACATACAACAAAAACTCCAACAATCGAAGATATTGTAATTGGTATAAAGAGCGGTGTATTTCCGAATGAAGTAGTATGAAGAATTTCTTTATATAATGTATTTCTTATAAAATTATTATCGTGTATAAGATATACAGCAAATGTTAGTCCTGAAATAGATTTTACTATTTTATTAACAATATTATTTTTAATTGATATACCTCTAAAAAACATGAAAAGACATATAGAGGCTAAAATTACTGGAAGAGAATTATATTGATAAAATGTACATAATAAATAACTAAGACCAATTAGTGGAAGAACAAGCCTTGAAACTAATAGAAACAAAATTAGTAAAAGGTATCCACAAATATAATGATAATTTCTTTTATTAGAATTCCAATATAATCTTATATATGATGCTATCAGATACAAAAACATAAAATGGGTAATGCTATATCCTCCACCTTTTTCAACAGTTGTTCCAAAAGGCAAAATTGTTGGACATAAACTAAGCATAAAGAAAAGTATCATTAATAAATTTCGCATCTGATTTTTATTCAATGAATGGATTAAAATGTTTAAAAAAGGTGAGAAAATATACAAAGCTATATACATTTGTGCAAACCAATATTGACTTAATAGAACAGGTAAACAAGAACTTCCAAAGTCTATAATATTGAAATTTATTAATCCTGTTGCTGCTAATATTATGTAAATGCCAATGGAGTAAAATAGTACTTGCAACCAAAGTTGTATTATCTTCTTTAACTTAAATTTAGATTGCACCAAAAAATATCCGCTTATTAAAACAAAGCAATTCACTGAAACCATGCTTAAGGTGTCTATTGTCCATGAAAAGAACCAATTAACGCTATATACCTTATTTTGACTTAGTCCGCTACCGTGAGACATATAATGCAAGGTAACCACCATAACCATTGAAATTATCCTTAATAATTCTAAGTTCATCTCTCGTTGTTTCTTTTCTTTTGTAAGATTATTTTGTTTTAATGCCATAAAAACACTCATATAGATCCCCTTTTCTAACTATTTTAATAGAATACTCAACAAAATATCACAATTCAATTAATTTGGTATTGTGTATTAACACATTATAACACTATATTTATCCAATTACAATATATTAAATATATTGTAACAAATTGGACATTAGGCGCTGCTACAAGTGTAGTCAATAATAGAGTTGATAATTTAGCTAAATATAAAAATGTAAATGTAATTTCTTCTATTTGCTATGCGCCTTGGCAGAATACTATAGATGATGCTAATTCAATTAATAGAACAGTTGGAACAATTTCAGAAGGAGCTATTTATATACTTGTAATTAACAAATCAACATGTACAGTGACATTATTGAGATTAGGTGCTGGAAGTTATAGAAGTTTTACTTATTAACTATATAAATCCAATAAGTAGACTTGTTTACAAAAAAGTAATATACTTATACATGTTATGTTACTTTGAAAGGAAATGAGAAATATGAACTTAGCAACTATAAAAGTATATGTATGTAATCCTAGAAGTCTTATTAAAACATTTTGGTATTCATTAAGATTTACTACTAGAAGGTTTTTGAAGTTTCCAATTAGATCATCATGGAAGGGAAAGATAAGACTTTCTATACATAAATGTAAACTCAATATTAAGGGGAATCTTAGGCTTGGAATAACAGGTACTAGAGTTGGTGAAATGGGGCAAGTTAGACATGATTTAACATTAATCCAAATTGCTAAAGGTGGTAGTCTTGATATAGATGGTGATTTTACAGTAGAACCAGGTGCAAGAATTATTGTTGGACCACATGCAAAAATGGTATTAGGAAATAATTCGTTTATTTCAGTTGGAGCATTAATTATATCAAGAAAACTTGTGGAAATTGGAGAAAATTGTGCGATTTCGTGGAATGTGCAAATTATGGATACAGATTTTCATACTATATGTTATGCTGATAACAGCCAGAATACAGTAACAAAACCAGTTAAAATAGGAGATAATGTATGGATTTGCAGTAATGTGAGTATTTTGAAAGGTGTTACTATTGGAGATGGAGCAGTTATAGGCGCTAATTCAATAGTTACAAAGGATGTTCCACCCAATACTCTTGTTTCTGGAAACCCAGCAAAAGTAATAAAAGAAAATGTTAAATGGAAATTATAAATTTTCTACGCAATAGCTATCATAGAAGTAGTTGAAACGTTACTTAATCCTTATATCGGTATATTTGGAATTTTCAATGTGGTTGAGTTGTTTTGTATTACCATAGCATACGGTTATATTATCAGTGTTTTGAAAACAATGATCAGATATGGAGAGAATGGTTTTGCAAAGGCTGGAATTAAAGCTACATGTATCATGTTATATATAGTATCAGTTATTTTTTTCTTCTTAAAGTTATTAGCAGGAGGCCTCGTATTTATAGTAGCATCTTCTCGGCATGAAATAGCTACACTATATCAAATTTGGAGTAATCCAGATACAATGGGTGTGGTATGTTTAATAGTAGAGATGATTTTTAATGTATTACTACTAATATCATTTATATATAGAATAAAGAGTTTGAAAAAGAAGGCAAATTAATTGAAAACAAAGAAATGTACTAAGTAGTGGAGAGTGATTATAATGAAAATATTCAGTAAGTGTTGGTGGGTGTTTGGTATCATAGAAGTAGCCGCAACGTTGCTTAATCCGTATATCGGAATATTTGGCATCTTCAATGTGGTTGAGTTGTTTTGTATTACCATAGCATACGGTTATATTATCAGTGTTTTGAAAACAATGATCAGATATGGAGAGAATGGTTTTGCAAAGGCTGGAATTAAAGCTACATGTATCATGTTATATATAGTATCAGTTATTTTTTTCTTCTTAAAGTTATTAGCAGGAGGCCTCGTATTTATAGTAGCATCTTCTCGGCATGAGATATTTGTGCCGTATCAAATTTGGAGTACTCCAGATACAATGGGTGTGGTATGTTTAATAGTAGAGATGATTTTTAATGTATTACTACTAATATCATTTATATATAGAATAAAGAGTTTGAAAAAGAAGGCAAATTAATTGAAAACAAAGAAATGTACTAAGTAGTGGAGAGTGATTATAATGAAAATATTCAGTAAGTGTTGGTGGGTGTTTGGTATCATAGAAGTAGCCGCAACGTTGCTTAATCCGTATATCGGAATATTTGGCATCTTCAATGTGGTTGAGTTGTTTTGTATTACCATAGCATACGGTTATATTATCAGTGTTTTGAAAACAATGATCAGATATGGAGAGAATGGTTTTGCAAAGGCTGGAATTAAAGCTACATGTATCATGTTATATATAGTATCAGTTATTTTTTTCTTCTTAAAGTTATTAGCAGGAGGCCTCGTATTTATAGTAGCATCTTCTCGGCATGAAATAGCTACACTATATCAAATTTGGAGTAATCCAGATACAATTGGTGTGGTATGTTTAATAGTAGAGATGATTTTTAATGTATTACTACTAATATCATTTATATATAGAATAAAGAGTTTGAAAAAGAAGGCAAATTAATTGAAAACAAAGAAATGTACTAAGTAGTGGAGAGTGATTATTGTGGAGAAATTCAGTAAGTGTTGGTGGGTTTTTGGCATCATAGAAGTAGCCGCAACGTTGCTTAATCCGTATATCGGAATATTTGGCATCTTCAATGTGGTTGAGTTGTTTTGTATTACCATAGCATACGGTTATATTATGAGCGTTTTGAAAATAATGATCAGATATGGAGAGAATGGTTTTGCAAAGGCTGGAATTAAAGGCACATGTATCATGTTATATATAGTATCAGTTATTTTTTTCTTCATAAAGTTATTAGCAGGAGGCCTCGTATTTATAGTAGCATCTTCTGATCATCAAATAGCTGCACCATATCAAATTTGGAGTAATCCAGATACAATGGGTGTGGTATGTTTAATAGTAGAGATGATTTTTAATGTATTACTACTAATATCATTTATATATAGAATAAAGAGTTTGAAAAAGAAGGCAAATTAAGTGAAAACAAAGAAATACACTAAGTAGTGGAGAGTAGACAAAGTGAGAAAATTTAGTAGGTTATGGCTTATATTTGCAATAGCTGGACTTGTTGCAACTAAGTCAAATCCTTATGCAGATTTTGTAGCAGGAGCCAATTTTGGAGAATTAATTTTTTTATTTATATTAGAGATTTTGTTTTTTATAATTATAATTATGAAAAAAGAATTAGAAATACATAGTGAAAATGAAGTTATAAAAGTATTAATTAAAATATTGAGTAAGCTTATCTGTATTGTACCAAGCATATTCTTTTTGTCAAAATTGCTCCTTGGAATTTTACAATTAACAGTGTTTAAATCATTATATGTTGTGCTTCCAGACAAAGGGTGGAGTAATCCTGACCTTGTAAGCATAGTATGTTTTATAATAGCAATGATTTTTAATACATTATTACTAATTGCATTCGTGTATAAAGGAAAAGTTTTAAAACAAATGACTAATGAATGTGTATATATAAATCCCAATAAACAAAAATACAAAAAATTAAACAGAATTTGTGTTTTAACATTAATGATTTCTATGATAATTGGTTTCTTTAATCCTTATGAGCATTATCTAACTTTAATATGTAATTTATGGTATCCTTTAGGTATGTTTATATATTTTCTGAATTTAAAGATAGCAAGAGAACTTTCAGAAAGCAGTATTTTAAAAGATCAATTTAGAATTTTCGCTGGTGATCAGAGTAAATCTTTTGAAGGGAAAGGCGTGAAAATATTTATGATAGGAGTGCTCTGCTTTATAAAAATTATTACTTCAATAGTGCAATTTGTATTTTATTCAACTGAAACAAAGTGGAAATTGAATTTTTGGCAAAATAAATTTTTATTAGATAATGCATTTTTTATGTTTATATTAGCTACATTAGCGGAATTAGCAGTTGTAGTCATATTTGGTGCGAGAATTTGGAAGGAAAAAAGACAAGCAGATTAGATGGGACTTATATTACATATCTATAATGTAGTGGAATAAGAATAGTGGTAACCTATTATAAGAGGAAACTACTATTTTTTTTGCATTTTTTCAATCATATATGTAAAGTATCTATGATATAATCATATGGAATCTAATAGATGTTTTTTATTCTTTAGGATATTATATTAAAATCAAATTTGTGGCTAACTTATAAAAAAAGTTATTTGATTAGGTTGCGTATGGGAAAAGAATAAAAATTAACAATGTAGACAAAATATTTTAAACTATGGAGGAATAAAAAATGGAAAGAAGTATTAGTAGTGTGAAAAGAAAAAATAGTAATATAGCAACATGGATATTATTAATTTTCTCTATAACTTTTTTTGTATCTTATCCATTTCATGATAGCTTTTTAGGTGGCTTAATATCTAGCTTATGTTGTGCTGCAATGATAGGTGGATTAGCAGATTGGTTTGCTGTGGTAGCACTTTTTAGAAAGCCATTAAATAGCAATGTATTAGCAAAAATATTTAGAACAGAGATAATACCTAAAAACAGAGAACGTATATTTCAAGCCTTGGTAGACATGGTGGAAAAAGAACTTTTAACTAAGGAAAGCATTATTAACAAGCTTGAAAAGATTAATGCATCACAAACTATAAAAGAACTAACTCAATCTGATAAAAAGCAAGATTTGGTTATTATATTAAACAATATCTTTACAGAGATACTTGGAAATTTGAATGATGAAAGATTAGTTAATTTAAAAGAATGTGAAAATGAAATTTTAAAATCTAATCTAAGATCAATTAAGCTTTCAAGCATTATTTCACAGACTCTAGAATGGATGTGGGATAACGGATATAAAGAAAAGATTACAGATATAATAGTTGATAAAATAGAAGAGCTATCTAAGACTTATGAGGCAAAAGTACTTCTTCAAGATGCTGTACTTCAAATATTAGAGCTTAACAGAGGAAACTTTTTAATTATGATTGTTGGATTTTTTGTAAAGGGAAATCTAGAAGGTATTGCAAAAGCTGTTCAAGAAAAGTTAATAGGATTTGTTCAACAAATGAAAAGAACTGAGAGCAGTGAAAGAAAAGAAATACAGTCATTTATAAGAAAACAAATTAGAAGATTAAGTGATGATGAAGAATTGAAGAACAAAATAGAAGATTGGAAAAATGCAAAATTAGATGAAGGACAAGACATTTTTAATGAGGTTAATGTTATGTTAACTCAATATATTTCTAATTTAAAGTCAGAACCTAATAAAACCTCTGATATTGTAGAAAAAATATTAGATAATCAGGTATACGCTTTTATAAGTAATGATGAAAAGCAATTTAAATTAGATAATGCAATAAAAAATTTACTTCAAAAAATGGTTGAAAGAAATCATTATAAAATAGGATTAATAGTTAAAGAGAAGCTAGATATGGTGTCAGGAGAGGAATTATCAAATATGATAGAGCCTATTATAGGTGATGATTTACAGTTAATTAGAGTAAATGGGTCTATAGTTGGTGGCCTTGTTGGAATAATAACATATATGCTTACATTTGGGATAGGTTAGGAGAGAGAAATATGAATTATAAACGTAAAGCTAATATGGCACTTTTAGTTTCAGCTATTTTCTTTTGTGTCTGCGTAGTATTAAGATATTTTTATAAAGATATGTTTATATTTAAGCTAATGCTATTTGTTTCAGAAGCTTCCTTAGTAGGGGGAATAGCAGATTGGTTTGCAGTTACAGCACTTTTTACAAAACCTTTAGGTTTTCCTTACCATACTGAAATAATACCAAGAAACAGAAAAGCCATTATAAATTCAACTTCCAATTTAGTTGAAACAGATTTATTAAGTAAGAGTACATTGAAAAAGCAGATAGATAATATATCTGTAGTGGATTATATTGTCAAGTATGTTGATGAGAATAAAGAAGTAAAAGCAAAAGTTTTAGAGAAGCTTACTAAAGTGATAATGAACTATATAAATAGTAAGGCTTCAGGAAAATTAGATGTTTACATAGAAAATGTTATAAAAGAAGAAGGTAAAAACATAAACTTATCAGATAAGCTTAAGGCTTTCATACAGAATAAATTTATATATGAAAATAGAGTAAAATGGGCACGTGATTTTCTAAATAAGATTTCTAAAGAAGAAGGATATGAAAAAATATTAGCATTTTCCCAAAAGATATTTACTAGTAGTGATGAAGATGCAAGCTTTTCATTTAAAAGTTTACTTAGTAAATTGAATGTAGTAATTGCAGATGATTTAGCTGCAATAATCAAAAGTCAGCTTCAAAATATACTTACAGATCTTACTAAGGAAGATAGTATTCTTTCGGATGTATGTGCAAATAATTTAATAAAAAGTATTGAGGGAATTGAGCTTTCACCAGCTTCAATTGAGGAATGGAAGTTGAATTTGTTAGAAAAAACTGATTTTAAACCAATTATAAAAGAGCAACTTCCATCATTAATAAAAGAAGAAGTTATAAGTAATATTATAGAAAAACTATGGGAGTATTTGAAAGCAAATACTGATTTTAAAAATTCAATAAATAATGGTATCAGAGAAGTAATCTATAAAATTTTAGAGGAAAAACATAATGTAATAGGAAGTATTGCAAGTGATACTTTAAATAACTTTACAGATGAAAAATTAAATCAATTTATAGAAGATAAAGCAGGAGAAGACTTGCAGTGGATAAGAATAAATGGATCTGTACTTGGTGGATGCATAGGTCTAGTATTGTTCCTATTTTTAAATCTAATTTATGAACCGTATATTGTACAAATTATTAAAGGATTTTTTTCTTAATTAATAAGTAAATCTAATTTAAAGTTAGTACTGATTTTAAGTGCATAGTAGAGGTTAAAAATGTAATGTGATTTATTTAGTGCAAGTTAGTGAATTAATACCAATATTTGAATAAAGGAGTTTTTAACTATATGAATTTTTATTTGGCACCTTTGGAAGGGTTGACTGGTTACATTTATAGAAATGCGCATAAGACCTTTTTCAATAACGTAGATAGATATTTTTCACCTTTTATTGTTGCAAACCAAAGTAATAGTTTTAAGACGCGTGATATAAAGGATATTTTGCCTGAAAACAATCAAGGAATAGTTCTTATTCCACAAATACTAACAAATAATGCAGAAGATTTTATACACACTTCAAAAAGGATAAGAGAACTAGGTTATAATGAAATTAATCTAAATCTAGGATGTCCGTCAGGAACTGTAGTTTCAAAAAACAGAGGTTCAGGGTTTCTTGCAAAAAGAGAAGAACTTGATATATTTTTAGAAGAAATTTATTCTGCAGGCATAACTAAAATCTCAATAAAAACGAGAATAGGAAAAGATGAGCCAGAAGAATTTTATGATTTAATAGAGATATACAATAAATATCCTATAGAGGAGCTTATAATCCATCCTAGAACTCAGAAAGATTTTTATAAAAATAAGCCTAATTTAAAAGTGTTTAAAGATGCATTGAGTTTAAGCAAAAATCCAGTTATATATAATGGTAATATTTTTACAGTTGAAGATTATAATGAGTTTACCAATGAGTTTAATGGTGTAGATACAATAATGCTTGGCAGAGGGCTATTGTGCAATCCAGGTCTAATTGGAGAGATTAAAAATAATACAAAGCTTGAAAAGAAATTATTAAAGGATTTTCATGATAGAGTTTATGAAGATTATAAAAAA
Organism: Clostridium sp. TW13; assembly: GCF_024345225.1. Classification (NCBI taxonomy): domain Bacteria; kingdom Bacillati; phylum Bacillota; class Clostridia; order Eubacteriales; family Clostridiaceae; genus Inconstantimicrobium; species Inconstantimicrobium mannanitabidum. Next base: position 2,976,182 of record NZ_BROD01000001.1, on the reverse strand, counting down.
GACCTTTCTGGAGATAGAAATGTTTTGTTTAAGATGAAGGAAATGTGGTTCTATATGAGTCAGATATTTTCTAATAATGAGAAATACGCAAAAAGGATTAGAAAGTCAGAGAGATTAGCAGATTATGATATAGCAGTTTCAAGTCTATTCAGAGAACAGGATATTTTAGAAGAGTGGGAAAGTAAATTTTAATTATTTAACTTTTATTGGAAATTAAAGCTTTATGTTTAATTATGCTAATATTAAACATAAAGCTTTCTATAGTTATTAATAAAGTAATATGTAACTTTAGAAAAATTATATAGCATTTCTATATTTTTGTGCTCTTCTTACCTTTCTTTCTTTTCTTCTATTTTGGCGTGTAGAAACATAAAGATTTAAAATTTGAGGGCATCTTATTAACATAGTTATACTTCTACTTAGCAATTGTGAGGATAATATTATTAAGTAAGAAAGACCTTCTTTATCTAAAAGAGCCCCTCCAGGCATATAAGCAAGTGAATGTCTTAAGAAATAGCGAGTAGTAAGGACAATAAGTAATATTAAGGCAGTAGCTAGTCCACCTTTTTGATATAGTACGCCATCATCGCCAGTAAATATTTTGGTTATCATACCTGAAATTATTCCAGATATTATTCCTAGTGAAGCAAGAAGAATAAATTGAATTGCTTCTTTATACATAATAGTTTCACCTAATTCACATATTGAGCTTAACGTAATATATATGAAGATTATTGGTAGTATTATGTATTTTCTTGGTTTAACAGGTCTTAGTGCAACTTGTCTGTATATATTATGGATTATTAATAAAGTAATTATAAGTAAGTGTATTAAATTTGCTAAATGTAAATAGTTCATATCTTTCACCTTCCAAATTGTTTTATGTATAAATTTTAATATATTATCAGTTTTGCAGGTAGTGACTTAAGGATAAAATTATATATGACATAAGTAATATATTTATTAAATTAAATTAGATGTTATAATGGAAAATAGCAAGTGCTAATATTATGAAAAAAATATTGTTAGAAAAAATAATGATGGCAATGAAGAATATATTGATAATTGACTATTTGTGATTAATAAATTCATTTTAGTTATAGGTTCAGTATAATAGTTTATACGAGGTGATGTTTTTGAATTTGAATAATTATTTTAGTTTAATACTACTAATATCTACATTAGTGTTGATGTATATAGGGTATTTTGCATGGAAAAAGGGAAAGGGATATGTATGTATATCTTTAATACCAGTATTAATTTATACATTTGGATATGCCTTTGAAATATTAAGTGGAAATATTGAATGGGTAAAGTTTTGGATTAAGGTAGAATATCTTGGAATAGCATTTTTGCCTATAATGTGGCTGATTTTTGTGCTCAAGTTTAGTAGTTTTGAAGAGAATTTAAAAAAGCGATGTTTAGTGTTGTTATACATCATACCCATTATTACGGTAGTGTTAAACTATACAAATGATTTTCATCATCTATTTTATAAAAATTTATATATAAACAATCATGGTATTTTCTCAATTGTAGAAATAGTAAAAGGACCTTGGTATTGGGTTAATATTGCATATGCATATGTAGTGATGCTTTCAGGACTGCTAATATTAGTGTTATCTTGTGTTAATTCAATTTCAATTATAAGAAAACAAATAATATTTTTAATAATAGCTTGGATAATACCATGGACTTCAAATATTATTTATATGGCTAAATTACTACCATTTAATATTGATTTATGTCCTCTTACATTTTCAATATCAGAAATAATTTTTTGCTATGCTGTATTAAGATTCAAGTTGTTAAAGATTACTCCAATAGCATTAGAAAAAGTCTTTTGGAATATGCAGGATGGAGTTATAATACTAGATCCTGAAAATAATATTGTTAATTTTAACGATGCCTCAAAAAATATTATCTCAGAGTTAAAGTACATAGATGCTGGTGACAAAAAAATAGATGATGTGTTAAAGAAACATAAAGATATAATAACAGTTATAAATGATGATTCTTATAATGATAGTTTGATAAGTATAAAAAATAAAGAACAAACAAAATATTATAAGATAAATAATAGCAAAATATATGAAAATGATAATGAAGTAATTGGAAAAATAATAATTCTCAATGACGTGACAGAAATTGAACTTCAAAGAAAAAGATTATCTGACAATTTGAATTTTCTTCAAACACTTATAGATGCTATTCCTAATCCTATATACTCTAAAGACGAATACGGAGTTTATAATATGTGCAATAGCGCATTCACAGAGTATCTTGGAATTAAAAAAGAAGAACTTATAGGAAACCCTAATTATAAAATATTCGAGAAGGGATTAGTGGAAGTTTATGATGAAACAAGTAGGGATTTAATTAATGAACAAAAAAATAAGGTTTATGAATCAAAGCTTATGCATAAAGACGGTACAAGCCATGATGTTCTTATTAGTAAGTCAGTTATTTCAGATGGTAATGATGATAAGGGTTTAGTTGGTGTTATTATAGACATAACTGAATCAAAAAAGAATGAAGCCAATGTGAAGAAGTTATCAAAGTTTAAAGAGGCAATGTTAAAAATAGGATACTCATTTAACGAAAACTCTAATATTAATGATTTACTTCAAGTGATTTTAGAAGAAGTTATTAATTGCGTTGATAGGAAAAGTAGTGGCTCGGTATTACTTTTGGATGAAGATAAAAATTTAAAAATAATTGCGACTAAAGGTTATGATTTGGAAGAGGCTAAATCGTTTGTAATCAAGCTTGAAGAACATTTTTCTTGGTTTAATAATGGGGAGAATATTGATAAAACAGTTATTTTTAATGATATTGATAAAATGAATGGTATATTGATGCTGGATACTGAAACAGGAGAAAAGATAAAGTCTTCTGCTAGTTCGCCAATCATTATAGATGACAAGTTATATGGTTTTTTAAATATTGACAGCATATATAACAATTTTTTTGGTGAAGACGATTTAGAATTACTGGAATATATGAGAAATCAAGTTTCAATTGCTATTACCAAGCATAAGCTTTATGAAAAGACTATTTATCTATCTAGATATGACAGACTAACAAGTGTATATAATAGAAGTTACTTTGAAGAATTACTTAATAACATTATTTATGATGATGCTAAAGACAAAAAAGATTTTTTGGTGGTAGTTTTTGATTTAAATGAATTAAAATTTGTTAACGATAATTATGGTCATTTAGCTGGTGATGGACTGATTAAGGTATTTTCAAGAGGATTAGTAGACTTATGTGAACCTTGTGATTTTGTAGGAAGATTTGGTGGAGATGAATTTGTTGGAGTTTTCTTTAATGTTGATGAACAAAGTTTAGTTAGTAGGTTTGAAGAGCTACTTGAATCATTTAAAGTTAATCCAGTATGTTTAGATAAAAACGATGTTATTTGCAGTTATAGCTATGGGATTGCTAATTATCCACAGGATGGAATAGAGTTTGACCAATTAATAAAGGTTGCAGATAAACATATGTATGAGTATAAGAACATTGCAAAAGCAGTTTGGATGTAAAATATTATCAATTAATAAATAATCCCCCTATCGAAAGAAATTTCATAGGGGGATTTGTTTGTCGTTATAAGGTATATATTACAATTTGCTCCACTCTTCCTTTAGCAAGTTGCTTTTTGCAAATCTTTCATCTATATCTTTTGAAATACCAGCCTTATAGTTTAAATTGTAGTTATAATTCATTTTGAATACGCAAGAATATAGGATATCTAGAATCAAATGAATAGAAGCATTACTAGAATAGGTTGAGATTTTAGAATATAGTTTTTCTCTTGTTGAAATAGAAAAAATACAATCAGCAAAGGCTGTTAATGAATTTTCACCAATACTTGTTAATACAATTATTGGTGTGTTTCGTGCTTTCAACATTTCTGCAATTTTTATTACTTCTTTTGACTCACCTGAATATGAAATTAGTATTGCACAATTAATCTGAGAAGAGTTTGATGCTACAATATACTGTTCACCAGGTAAGTTCATAATTTCAACATGGCGATTAATACGAAGCATTTTATGTTTAAAATCATAAGCCATAAGTAAGGAATTACTAATACCATATACATTGATGATTTGTGCTTTACACAATAAATGCACAGCTTTTTGGAGTACATCATTTTTTATCAAAGATAATGTATCCTCAATACTGTTTGAAGCGAGATGAGCTACCTTTGAGGCAATATTCATTAATGTATCATGAGCTTCAAAAGGAAAATCAGGGTCAACATTAGAAAAATGATTATTTAAATATTGAAGTTCCTCAAGATATTTTTCTTTAAATTCATTCCATCCGCTAAAACCCAATTTTTGAGATAGACGAACTACTGTTGAAGGAGAGGTATATGTAGCATTTGCTAAGTCCTTAGTAGATAAATTTTCTATGTTCTCTTTTTGACTAAGAATATAATTTGCGAGAATTTCCTCTGATTTAGATAAAGTGTCTATAGATTCAAGTTTGTTTGAAATTAGCATAAGCAAATCTCCTCCTTTATGTATTGAAACAATTTAGAATGGCGTTTCATTATTTTATATGAAATAAGCAATAAAAATGGAACGGCATTCTAAAGTGCGATTAAACTATTAAAATTTAAATATTTTTTATCTATGATTATATCATACAAATAGCAAACTATATTGTCTGTAAATTTTAAATTAATAATTTCAAAATAATATATAGTTTAATAAGCTTTAGATATTGATATCTCAAGCCATTAATAAGGGAGGAATATTAATATGGCATTTAGAAAAGATTTTTTATGGGGTGGAGCTACAGCAGCTAACCAATTCGAGGGAGCATATTTAGAAGATGGTAAAGGATTAAGTACTGCTGATGTTATGACAAATGGAAGTCATAAGTCATCAAGAAGAATTACTTATACTATGCCTGATGGAACTAAAAAATCACAAACAGTTTTACCTTTTCAATCAATTCCAGAAGGAGCAATATTAGAATGTCATGAAGGAGAATATTATCCAAGTCATCAAGCTATAGATTTTTATCACAATTATAAAGAAGATATAGCATTATTTGCTGAAATGGGCTTTAAGTGTTTCAGATTATCAATTAACTGGGCAAGAATTTTCCCCAATGGTGATGATGCAGTACCTAATGAAAAAGGTTTAGAGTTCTATGACAATGTATTTGATGAATTATTAAAATACGGAATTGAACCAGTAGTTACAATTTCTCATTATGAAACTCCACTTGCTTTGGCTAATAATTATGGTGGATGGTTAGACAGAAGAGTGATTGATTTCTATGTAAACTACTGCAACACAATCTTTAATAGATATAAAAACAAGGTTAAGTATTGGATGACTTTTAATGAAATTAACATAATGGATTTTATGCCTGTTTTTGCAGGTGGAGTTACTAAGAGTGATGCCAAATCAAAAGCACAAGCTGTTTATCATCAATTCTTAGGAAGTGCCAAAGTGGTACAATCGGGACATAAAATTAATCCTGAATTTAAAATTGGTATGATGACTGCTTATGGATCTACATATGCTTTGAGTTGTAATACAGAAGATGAATTATTGTTAATGAAATCAGATCAACAAAGACATTTCTTCTCTGATGTTCAATGTCGTGGTGTTTACCCTCAATATAAGTTGAAGGAATATGAAAGATTAGGGATAAAACTAGATAAGCAAGAAGGAGACGATGAGATACTTAAGAATGGTACTGTTGATTATATTGGTTTCTCATATTACTCAAGTTCAGTAGTAAGTACTGATGAATCTAAAAGGGTAACTGATGGAAATATGTCTACTTCAATCTTAAATCCTTATTTAAAATCAACTGATTGGGGATGGCAGATTGATCCTACTGGATTAAGACTTGCATTAAATAGATTACAAGAAAGATATAATCTGCCTTTATTCATTGTTGAAAATGGTATGGGAGCTATTGATAAGGTAGAAGCAGATGGTTCTGTTCATGATGATTATCGTATTGAATATTTAGCTAGACATATTGAGGCAATGAAAAAAGCTGTTGAAGAAGATGGAGTAAATCTAATGGGCTTCACTCCATGGGGATGTATTGATCTTGTATCAGCAGGTACTGGAGAAATGAGAAAGCGTTACGGATTCATTTATGTAGATAAAAATGATGATGGCAATGGTCCTCTAACAAGAAGTAAAAAAGATTCATTTGATTGGTACAAGAAGGTTATTAGTTCAAATGGAGAGGACGTAAGTCTATAAATTTATGCTTTAAAATTAGAATATTAAGGCAGTTTCAAAAAATAAATAAGTCCATATGCCAGTTTATTTTCAGATGCCTAAGAATAATAGATTATATATAAAATACAAGACTGCCTATGTAAATGTATGTTTTATTTAGGTAGTCTTTTGTTTACTTAAGAAATTATTATATAGTTTCGTGTTATAAGGAGATGTGGTGGTTGTAATGATAAGTAGAAAAATAATTTTCATAGATGTAGATGGAACCTTGTGTAATGATGATGGATTTGTTCCAGAGTCTGCAGCTATAGCTGTAAAAGAAGCTAGAAAAAATGGACATTTAGTTTATTTGTGTACAGGTCGCTCAAAAGCAGAAATATTTGATTATATAATAGATATTGGTTTTGATGGGATAATTGGAGCAGGTGGTGGTTTTGTAGAGGTTGGAGATAAAATGCTATATCATAAAAAAGTTAGTGAACAAAATGTTAGACATTTGGTAGACTTTTTTAATGAACACAATGTGAATTTTTATATTGAATCAAATGGTGGATTATATGCAAGTGAAAATTTGATTCATGAGCTAGAAAAAATTTTCTATGGTGATATAGAGAATGATCAGGCTACAAAATGTAAAAAGGATAATAATCCTAATAATTTCATTGAATGTTTAATTAGTGGACAATATATGTATAGAGACGATGTTAATAAAGCTTGTTTTTTAGAATGTAAAGATATTTCGTTTGAACAAATAAAAGAAGAATTTAAGAATGAATTTGAAGTTATCCATTGTACAGTTCCAGCCTTTGGTGATGATAGTGGGGAACTTGGAATACCCAATATTCATAAAGCAACTGCAATAGAAATTCTTTTAAAGCATTTAAACATAGATGTAAAAGATACAATTGCCTTTGGTGATGGAATGAATGATGTTGAAATGTTTGATTTGTGTAAATTAAGTATTGCAATGGGGAATGCCAAGGCAGGTCTAAAGGAAATTGCAGATGAAATTGCAGATAGTCATGATGAAGGTGGCATTTATAATAGTTTAAAAAAGCATGGATTAATATAATTATATGAAGGGATAAATTTATTAGTAGCCTTACTTATAAAAGGTTTCTATAAGATATACTTGATTTTAATAGTTTATCCTATAAGGTATCTTTTTATTTTAGTATTTGAGAGTTTGTGGTTTGTTTTGGATGATGTAGAAGTATCTGAAAATATTAAGAATAAGCATAAGAAGAAAAAGACAAAATATTCCGCAAAAAATGGCATATTTCCCCACTAGATTTGAAAAACATAGAAAAATGTCAAAAAAACATATTGTGTGACCAAGAAATCAATAATATAATAAAGGATGGATTATTTGAAATTAATTTAAAGCATAATATAAGGGGGAAATATTTATGCATGAAATAGGAGACAAGCCACTTGCTTTTTTTCGAACGTATCGTGGACTTGTATGTAGTACCTTAGGCATATTGTTTTTATTGCTTGGATTCATTGCTATTTTAATGATATATATAAGAAGAGTAGAGAAAATGAAATTGAAGCTAGAAAAAAGCAACACTACTCTTATGCAGATATATGATGAATTAGCAGCAAAAGAAGAAGAATTAAGAAGTCAATATAATGATATGGTTATTTCTCAAAATAAACTTATACAAAGTGAGGAACGATATAAACTTGTAGTAGAAGCTACTGATGATGCTATATGGGATTGGCATATAAACACTAATAAAATGTTTTTAGCACCTCGAGGATACAAGATGCTAGAATATGATACTAAAAATTATTTTAATTTAAAGAAGATAATTTTAAGTTTGCTCAAACAAGTAGATTTGTCTTTATCAGCAAGTGAAATAGATAATTATTTTAAAAGTAAAAGTCATTACTATGAAGATGTTCTTCGTATAGAAACAAAGGATGGAAAATATAAATGGCTTAATATTAAAGGGAAGATTGTATTTGACAGTAATAATAAGCCATGCAGGATAATTGGATCAATTTCAGATATAACCAAATTGAAGAAATATCAAGATAATTTAGAATATCAGGCTTATCATGACCCTTTGACAGGTTTATGTAATCGTCTATCTTTGGATAAAAAAGTTGGAGAGCATCTTGGCAATGCAAGACAAGATAAAGTTTTTGGAGCAATGATGTTCATTGATACAGATAATTTTAAATTTGTTAATGATACCTTGGGACATATTATTGGAGATAAACTACTTGTTCAAGTTAGTAAGAAATTGATGTTTTTTTCAAATGAAAATATTTCACTATTCAGGTTTGGCGGAGATGAGTTTATATATTATATTGAAAATTTATCAGACAGAGAGCAGTTGGAGATTTTGGCTGATAATATTTTGAAAGCTTTTAGTGAGCCTGTTGTTATAGATGAAAATATTATAAATGTGACGATTAGTATGGGGATATCTGTGTTCCCTGATAATGGGACTGATTTGGATATGCTACTAAAATGTGCTGATATGGCTATGTTTGAAGTAAAGGAAAGAGGTAAGAATGGATATTACTTTTTCAACGAACAGCTAAATGATAAAATATTAAGAAGAGTTAATATTGAAAAATACTTAAAGATGGCATTGAAAAATAATGAATTTGTTCTTTATTATCAACCACAGATAGATTTGAAAAGTAAGAAAATTGATGGCTTTGAGGCATTGGTAAGGTGGAATAGTCCTGAACTTGGGCTTGTGTCTCCAGAAGATTTTATAAGTATTGCTGAAGAAATAGGTTTTATTGTGCATTTAGGAGAGTGGATATTAAGGTCTGCATGTAGTTATATCAGCGGATTAAATGCTAAATTTAATACAAATTATACTGTGGCTGTAAATATTTCTATGATGCAATTGTTGCAGGATAACTTTACAGAAGTTGTGTGCAGTATCATAAAGGAAACAGGATTAAATCCAAATTTATTAGAACTTGAAATTACTGAATCAGTGTTAATGCAGTCACCAGAGATAAGCATTGGAAAATTACAAGTGTTATTAAATATGGGGATTAAGATTGCCTTGGATGATTTTGGTACTGGATACTCGTCACTTTCATATCTTAGAACTATTCCATTAACTACCTTAAAGATTGATAAATCTTTTATTGATGATATTATAGATGAAGAAAGTAAAACTTCTATTGTAGAGTCTATTATTACGCTTGGTCATAAGTTTGGGTTGATTATGGTTGCTGAGGGGATAGAAAAAGAAGATCAATTAAAATATTTAGAAAAGTGTTCATGTAATAAGATACAAGGATATTTATTTTCAAAACCACTTTGTTGTTCAGATTTGGAGAAGCATATACAACAAGAACAATAATTCACTAATTGTTTATCTATTTACTAGAACGGTGGGTGCATTATTGCTATGGAGGAATAAAAAAGATATAGTAGTGAAGTTAACAATAAAAACTAGGGCTGTGAGAAAGATTTCAGCTGTAGTTTTGTTTTTTTAAAATTTATTATAATAAGAAAAATAGTAGCTAACCAAATTGTATTGGAGCTACTATTTTCGTATATTACTTTTCTAATTTATAGCAGTCAACTATCTCAGCAAAATACATAGTATGATAATCATCATCATTATAGAAAGCTGTTTTGAACTCTTCATCCATTGAATCAGCACTCATTTCATGCTTATATAAAACCCTGCATTCATAATGAAGCTCACAGTCTTTTATTACTGGAGTAGATACAGTTTTTCCATCAAGTAATTCTAAAGTGGCAGCTTCAAACTTATTTATATCTCTGCCTGATTTACTTCCACATAGTCCTAATTGAGATTTCATCTTATCATTAAGAGGTATGCTTACAGTAAATTCTTTTGATTTTTCTATAAGTTCATGGGTGTATCTAGATTTTCTAACAAGCACAGTAAATACTGGTTTTCTCCATTCAAAGCCTATACTTCCCCAAGATATTGTCATGGTATTAACAACATCACCAGCCTTGGCTGTAAGAAAAGCACCTTGTTTGTGTAAGTAGTTTAATCCTTCTTCAATATTTTCAGTAAAATAATTTGACATAAGAACACATCCTTTAACTATTTTTTGTATCAAGATTAGCTTTTTGATTTTCACATATAGTATATACTCAGTTATACTAATATTTTGTGTTTAAATAGCTCTTTCTATATATGTGAATTATAACTCTTAAATTTAGAATTTTGAAGTACGCACAATTATGTTTCCATAAATATTAGAATTTATGGATATATAAGATTTAAAAGATGCTGTTCATCAAATAACTAAAATAGTAGCTCCATTTAATAATGGTGGCTACTATTTTCTCTATGATAAAAGAATTATTAGTGATTCATAACACTCATTATAGCGTCGATTATTCCTTGTTGTGTTAGTGTGCAATTAGATCTATTAAATAATCCAAAACCATATTGGCCATTGTGTCCATTGTCCCAGTAAACAGGTACACAGCTATATTTTTTAGCAGTTGAGCATACTGCTTTTGCAAATGCTGCACGGTAAGTATTGTTAGCTGAATCGAAATTTGTTTTATCAATTGATCCATATTCACCGATTACAACAGGATATCCTTGAGTTACGAATTTATTGTACATTGATTGGAATTGTGAATTTAAATAATCTTCTTGTCCCCAAGTTGATTTCTTACTAGCATTAGTAGATGTTGCACCCCATTGTGTTACTGTTCCAGATTCGTCACCACAGAAATCCCAAGGGCTATAGTAGTGAACTGATATCATTATTCGCTTTTCAGATTTTGGAATTGAAGTTGATCTATAATTATCAGTAGGAAGTTTAAAACCATAGTTACCTACTGTATAATCAATATTTGTGTTCCACCCAGGAATCAATAACCATCTTGAACTGTTATTTCCACCAACTTGTCTTACAGTATCAACAAAAATTTGATTGTAAGCATTAATATTTGCATAATAAGTAGTATTAGGTGCACCATAGGTGCCATCAAATTCTTCATTCATTGATTCAAAAATTAAGTGTTCATTGTAGCTTGCAAAGGTAGTAGCAATTTGCTTCCAAACTTTTTGGTATTTTGTTTTAATAGTTCCTTGGTCGTTTGAATCGCATAATAACCATGAACCACTAACTGATTTATATCCATCACCATGCATATTAATGATTACATATAAACCTTGGTTATAAGCATAGTCAACAACTTGTTTAATTCTAACTAACCACGCAGGATCAACTGTATAATTAGGAGCACTTCCTATTTTACTTAAATATGAGACAGGAATACGTATAGTTTTAAAACCAGCAGCTTTAACTTTTTGTATAAGTGCTTGTGTAATTACTGGATTTTGCCAAGCTGTTTCGCTAGGAGTACCATTTAAATTGGCATCAAGTTGATTTCCTAAGTTCCAACCAGCACCCATAGCAGAAACTATTTGAGAAGAATTTAGTTGAGTAAAGTTAGAATTAGATATAGTAGCTGCCAATGCAACTGAACTTCCACCAGGAACAGCAGTTACTACAAGGAAAATTACAGCTAGAATAAAATATTTAATTTTTGTCATTATAAATATACCTCCAAAATTTAATTCCTTATGGTAATCGTTTACAAAAGACTCGCTAAAGTAACACCACAAAATTAAAATGTGATGATTAAGGTGTTTGATATTATGAGTTATGAGAGAATTTAAGAGATATTTTGTATATATTGCTGCTATTAGAAGTGTAAAATTTGCTAAAACTTGATTTGAATGGTGATTCGTTTTTTCTTAGTAGTTTTTTAGCATGTTAAATTATCAACCTCATTTCTTAAAAAAGTTTATAATAGATTGTCCATTTATAACTTTATATTATAGAGACTTTATCATAATGTAAAATTTTAAAAGTAATCAAAAATGATGAGTTAAATGTTAAAATTTTGATTACTTTGCCAAAAATCATCGATTTTCGTAGTATTCTATATTATTTATTAGAATACATAATATTGTTTTTAATAATTATATTAATGGCACTATATACCAAATGTTAGATTGTGGGAAAAATGAAAATGCAGTGCTTAAATTATAGCAATATTTTAAACACTGCACTTTCGTTTTTAAATTATAGAGAGAATTATCCTCCATTCAGCCACATTAACTCTGCTGGCTAAAATTTTCTGCTTTTACAATATATACAAGGGTATGCTACTTCCCAGATATATGAGTTCTTATTAATTCAGTAGGTGATAGTATCTTATCTATAATATCCACAGGTAGCATTTGTTCTTCTAATAAAACTTCTCTTATGGTTTTACCTGTAACTAGGGCTGTTTTTGAGATTGAACTAGCCTTATCATAACCTATGTATGGAACTAAAGCAGTTGCAGAAACTAGCGATTTTTCTAAATTTTCTAGACATCTATCTACATTCATTTCCAATCCATCTATGCACTTTTCCTTGAAGAGTATAACACTTTTATCAAGAAGTTCTAAGGATTCTAGCAAGCATTCTGCTATAAGTGGGGTAAATGCATTGAGTTCTAATTGTCCCATAGAGCTTGCTGAAGTTATTGCACTATCATTAGCAATTACTCTTAAGCTGACCTGTGCAACCATTTCAGGAATAACTGGGTTTACCTTTCCTGGCATGATTGTTGAACCAGTCTGCATCTTAGGGAGAATTATTTCTCCTATTCCTCCACGAGGACCAGAATTAAGAAGTCTTAAGTCGTTTGAAATCTTGAGAAGATTTACACTACAAGATTTTAATAATCCAGAGGTTTCCACAAATATATCACAGTTTTGTGTGATATCCATAGGATAGTCAGATCTTGCTATACCAAGACCAGTAAGGTTTTGAATAGTATCTGTCATCATAAATACATATTTATTTGTAGCATTTAGTCCTGTGCCTATTGCAGTGCCACCAAGGTTAATCTGTCGTAACCTTTCTTCAACCTTATATATTCTCCACCTGTCTCTTTCGATTGCCTTTGAGTATGCTCCAAAGCTTTGTCCAGCTGTCATTGGAAGAGCATCCATTAATTGAGTTCTACCCAGCTTTATTATATCTGAAAACTCATTTTCTTTTATTTGAAGAGCTTCTTGCAAACTAGACAAAGAATTGCTAAGTTTTCTTATTAGACGTATTGCAGCGATTCTAAGGGCAGAAGGATAAACATCGTTGGTTGATTGTGACATATTAACATCATTAAGTGGATGTACAAGATCATAATTTCCTTTAGTACCACCAAGTAATTCGATTGACCTGTTAGCAATAACTTCATTTACATTCATATTGGTAGAAGTACCAGCTCCACCCTGAAATGCACTGATTCTAAATTCATTATCAAATTTTCCTTCTATGACTTCTTCACTTGCTTTTATTATGGCTTCAGCTTTCTCAGCAGCAAGCAACTTTAATTTCATATTTGTCATTGCTGCTGCTTTTTTTATAAGAGCAATGTCTTTTATTAGGTTTATGTTTACAGCCTTACTGTTTAAGTCAAAGTTTTCTAAGGCTCTTGCTGTATTTATTCCGCTATATGTAGAATTAGCTATATTTTTTTCACCTAATAAATCTTGTTCTAATCTATAATTCAAAATGCAACACTCCTTAAATGTTCTATATCATTAATAGTATTATATCATTAATAGGCTATATTATATCAATGATATTGTATTGATGCTTTGTGTTTAGATAGTTTATTTAGTTTAACTTGTCATTTGGGGTTAATAGAGTATAGTATATATAATCAGAGTCTATATAGAACTGTTCCATAATAATGTTGGTGGAAATTTTGGTGGACAAGTTACAAAAATTCGACATTTTTTTACCAACATTTAGATGGAATAGCTCTATATGCAAATCAAAAACCTAAATATACTTGTATTCTAATATATTATTCTTCAAAGAATATTTAGCAAAAAATTAGGGTTATATAATCTTTATATACAGAGGGATATTGAGGAAACTCTATTACAATATTTATATTTTATATTATAATAGAAGAAGGTATATATGTGTGAATAAACAAAATTGAGAAATATTAAATAACAAAATCAAAGGAGTAATGAAATGAGTTTAAATACAACACCTTCTGGAGAAAGAGTACATATTGCTCTATTTGGAATGACAAACGCAGGAAAATCTAGTATTATAAATGCACTTACAAATCAAGAAATTTCTATAGTATCTGATGTAAAGGGGACAACTACAGACCCAGTTTATAAGGCTATTGAAATTCTTCCTATAGGGCCTTGTATGATCATTGATACAGCAGGACTTGATGATGAGAGTGAATTAGGAGAATCAAGAAAAAAGAAAACATTTGAAGTTTTATCAAAAACCAATGTTGCCTTAGTAGTAATAGACAGTACTATCGGAATTACTGAAAAAGATAAAGATATTATAAATCAATTAAAGGAAAAGAAAGTACCTATGGTTTGCATTTTTAATAAGGCTGACCAAAGAGGTATGTCAAAAGAAGAAATTAATTATATACAAAAAGAGTTTGCTGTTCCAGTAGTTTCTGTTTCAGCATTAAACAAGAGTGGTATAGATGAACTTAAGCAAAATATTATAGATTTGATTCCAGATAATGAAGATAAATTTAAATTAGTAGGAGATCTTATAAGCCCAGGAGATATAGTTGTGCTTGTTACACCTATAGACAAGGCAGCTCCTAAAGGAAGACTTATACTTCCGCAACAACAGACTATAAGAGATATTATAGAGAGCGATGCAATAGCTATAGTAACAAAGGAACATGAATTAAGAGAGACTTTAGAAAACTTAAAGAAAAAACCTAAGCTTGTTATAACTGATTCACAGGTGTTCTTAAAAGCATCTGCGGACACACCTAAAGATATAATGCTTACTTCATTTTCAATATTGCAGGCAAGATATAAGGGTGATCTTATTGAGCTTGTAAAAGGAGCTAAAGCCATAGAAAGCTTAAAAGATGGAGACAGTGTATTGATTTCAGAGGGGTGCACTCATCATAGACAATGTGATGATATTGGAACCGTAAAAATTCCAAGATGGGTAAGACAAATGACTGGAAAGCAAATAAACTTTGAATATTCTTCAGGAAATTCATTTACTGAAGATGTTAAAAAGTATAAGCTTATAATTCATTGTGGAGGCTGTATGCTAAATAGAGCAGCTATGCTTTCAAGAATTGATAATGCGGTTAAAAGCGAGATTCCAATTGTTAATTATGGAGTATTAATAGGATATGTTCAAGGAATTTTAGAAAGAGCTCTTGAACCATTTCCATTGGCAAAAGCCATATATGATGAAGATGATTTAATGAATTTATAAAGTTTTTTTGATAGTTTATAGGGAGGTTAGTATATACAACTTGGTTAATGTTGCATATACTAACCTTACTTTTTCTATAATCCACCAATATAAATTTTTCATAACAAGGTTATTGACAAAATAAAATAAAAATAATATATTAAAACTATACCAAATGAGTAAACTTTCGAGGAGATATTATGAAAATAACACAAGAAGCAGATTATGGTTTACGTGTAGTACTTTATTTATCAAAATTGGAATATGGTGCAAAGGTCGATGCAGCGACAATTTCTGAGCATGAGGGACTTCCTCTTAGGTTTTTGTTAAAGCTTTTAAGGAAACTTATTGCACCTGAAATTATAAAATCCTATAGAGGAGTTAATGGTGGTTATTCACTTAATAAGCTCCCAGAAGAAATTACATTAAGAGATGTTATAGAAGCTATTGATGGCCCTATTTGTGTAAATAGATGTATTTATGATCCTGCTTATTGTAATGCTAGAAAAGGCAATAAGTGTGAAATTCATAGAGCTCTTGGAGGGGTACAAGAAAGTCTTGTCTTACAATTATCAAATATTAATTTCAAAGATTTAAAAGAGGGGAAATACTAATTCCCCATTTTATATAATTAAAACTATACCAAAAAGGTATAGTATAAGGAGGATATTTTTAATGAATACTTGTGGAAATTGTACATCATGTAGTAGTGCTGATAAGGTATTAGAAAATTTTATTGCTAATTCAGAGGTAGAAACTTCTCATCACAGAGTGAAGAGCCAAAGTCCTAAATGTGGTTTTGGTCTACAAGGGGTTTGCTGTCGTTTATGTTCAAATGGCCCATGTAGGATAACACCAAAAGCTCCTCGTGGGGTATGTGGAGCTAATGCAGATACGATTGTTGCTCGTAATTTCTTAAGAGCTGTAGCAGCTGGTTCTGGATGCTATTTGCATATAGTTGAAAATACTGCATTAAACTTAAAGAAAACTGGAGAAAATAAAGGAATTATTAAGGGTGTTGATACCTTAAATCATCTAGCTGAAATTTTTGGGATAAATGAAGAAGATACACATAAGAAAGCAGTTCTTGTGTCAGATGCAGTTTTAAGAGATTTATATAAGCCTAGATATGAGAAAATGGAGCTTGTTAAGAAAATAGCATATGCACCAAGGGTTAAGGTTTGGGAGAAACTCGACATTCTACCCGGTGGAGCAAAATCAGAGGTTTTTGATGCTATAGTTAAGACTTCAACTAATTTAAGTAGTGACCCAGTGGATATGTTATTAAATTGCTTAAACTTAGGAATCTCTACAGGTTTATATGGACTTACTTTAACTAATCTTTTAAATGATGTTATGCTTGGAGAACCTGTAATACGTCAAGCGCAGGTTGGTTTTAAGGTAGTCGACACAGATTATATAAATATAATGATTACAGGTCATCAACATTCAATAATAGCTCATTTACAAGATAGACTTTTAGATGAAGATATTACTGCTAAGGCAAAAGCTGTTGGGGCAAAAGGTTTTAGACTTGTTGGATGTACATGTGTTGGACAAGATCTACAACTTAGAGGTGAGCACTATAAAGAAGTTTTTTCAGGACATGCAGGAAACAATTTTACAAGTGAAGCCCTTATTTCTACAGGTGGAATAGATATAATTCTTTCAGAGTTTAATTGTACGCTTCCTGGAATAGAACCTATTGCAGATGAGTTTGAAGTTAAGATGATATGTCTTGATGATGTGGCAAAGAAGGCTAATGCAGATTATATTAAATATGCCTATGAAGATAGAGAATTAATAACAGACAATGTTATTGAAGAAGCAATAAAGAGCTATTCAAGTAGAAGAAAGAACGTGAAGATAAGTATACCAATGGAACATGGGTTTGACGATGTTGTCACAGGAGTAAGTGAGAATTCTTTAAGAGAGTTTTTAGGTGGAACTTGGAAACCTCTAGTTGATCTAATTGCTAGTGGTAAAATAAAAGGGGTTGCTGGGGTAGTTGGATGTTCAAATCTTACTGCAAAAGGACATGATGTATTTACAGTGGAATTGACAAAAGAACTTATAAAGAGAGATATAATTGTTCTTTCAGCAGGATGTTCTAGCGGAGGATTAGAAAATGTAGGATTAATGTCACCATCTGCTGCTAGTCTTGCAGGTGATAACTTGAAGGAAGTATGTGAAAGCTTAGGAATTCCTCCAGTATTGAATTTTGGACCTTGTCTAGCAATTGGAAGGCTTGAAATTGTTGCATCACAACTTGCAGAGTATTTAGGAATAGATATTCCACAACTTCCATTAGTATTATCTGCACCTCAATGGTTGGAAGAGCAGGCTCTTGCGGATGGTGCATTTGGGTTAGCGTTAGGTCTTCCATTACATCTTGCGATTCCCCCATTTATTACTGGAAGTGAAGTTGTAACTAAGGTATTAACTGAGGATTTAAAAGATTTAACTGGTGGTCAATTAATTCTTGAAGAGGATGTAATGAAAGCAGCTGACCGTTTGGAAGAAATCATTCTTAACAGAAGGAATGGTTTAGGATTACTATAATAATTGTAATTAGTGGATGATTATAATTAGTTTACAAGGCAAGCAAGTAAATTATATTAATATATAAAAAAGACCTGCATTATAGTAGGTCTTTTTTTGTAGGGTTTAGGGTTTTATATAATTAATAGTATACCAGCGACTATTAACCAGTAAGGAAATATAATCTGGATACTAGTGGCTGCAATTTAATTCATTGCTGATTTTATTATGTTCATTATATCTTCTAAAGAACCTTGCTTAGGATTTGTAAGTCCACAAGCATCTTTTAAAGCATTTTCAGCTAAAGTTTGTATATCCTCTTCTTTAGCACCTAATTCACCTAATCCTTTTGGAATATTGATGTAAGATGATAATTGCTCTATAGCTTCTATAGCTTTTTTACCAGATTCTATTGAAGAAAGATTATCAGTATTTACTCCCATAGCTTTTGCAACATCTGCTAGTTTTTCATGGGAAACTTCTAAATTGTATTTTTGAACATGTGGCAGTAATATAGCATTACATACTCCATGTGGTAAGTTATAGAATCCACCTAATTGGTGAGCTATAGCGTGAACATATCCTAAGCTTGCATTGTTAAATGCCATGCCAGCTAAATATTCAGCATAAGCCATTTGTTCTCTAGCTGTTTCATCGTTACCCTTATCTACAGCTTTTGCTAAATAAGTACTTATTATTGAAATAGCCTTTAATGCACAGGCATCTGTTACAGGTGTTGCGGATGTTGATACATATGCTTCAATAGCATGAGTTAGTGCATCCATACCAGTTGCTGCAGTTAATGATTTTGGCATTGCCATCATTAGTACAGGATCATTTATTGCCATAATTGGATTTACGTTTTTATCTACAATGGCCATTTTTATATGTCTTTCTTCATCTGTTATGATGCAGAATACTGTCATTTCACTTGCAGTGCCAGCAGTAGTATTTACTGTTACAAGAGGCATACAAGGTTTAGAAGATTTGTTTACACCTTCATAATCACCTATTTTTCCTCCATTAGTTGCTAGTAAAGCAATTGCTTTAGCACAATCGTGTGCAGATCCACCACCTAATGATATTACGAAATCACAATTGTTTTCTTTTAGCATATCAAAGGCTTCTTCAACTGCTTGAACTGTAGGATTAGGTTTTATACCATCGTAGATAGCATAATCTATTCCATTAGTGTCCAAAACATCTGTTAATTTTTTTGCTAATTCTATTTCAAGTAAGAATTTATCTGTTACTATTAAAGCTTTTTTTAGTCCTAGAGATGATAATTCTTCACCAGCATCATTAAGGCATCCTTTTCCCATTAAACTTAATGGAGGCATAAAAAATTTATATCCCATTAATAATTCCTCCTTTGTTGTTACACCATATTGTATATAATACATTAAGCAAAAATAATTAACTAATCTATTTTTCTATAAAATAGCTAAAATTTCAAATACAATATATCTTTCATTAGATCTTTGTACTATGATATAATTTTGTATGAAATTTATTTGCTGAGGTGAATGATGAATAGGTTTGATAGAAATTTAGAATTAATGGATGGGTTGGAAACAGAATATTTACGTATCATGTATTATGATTTCGATAGTTATTATAGTGATAAATATAGATCCTATGAATATAACCGCCTGTGTACCATTATTAATGGTGAAAAAAAAGTTAAAATAAATAATGAAGATACAATCACCTATTCGAAAGATCAATTTATATTACTTAAGCCAAATTCCGATGTCAATATGGAAATCACAAAACCTACTAAAGCTATGGTTTTGGAGCTTTCAGATAGGTTAATTACACAAATTAATGATAAAATTAATTTGGATTTTGAAGATGAAGTAAATATAAACGAAATTTCAATACCAGTAATAAAGGATTCTAATATAAGTCATGCAGTAAATAGACTAGCGCTGACAGCAAGTAGTAGTGATAAAAATAAGGAATTCATTATTGATTTATATGCTCAAGAAATAACCTATAATCTATTCAAAAACAGAGTACTTCATAATTCAACCAAGGAAAAATCAGTTTCTGACATTCAAAAAGCTATTTGCTTGATGAAAGAGCATATTTTAGATAACATAACTGTAAGTGAAATAGCATTTACTCTTAATATGTCGCTTACTAACTTTTCAATGAAATTTAAGAAAGCAGTAGGGATAAGTCCAAATTCATATCTTACAAATTTAAAGCTTACTAAAGCTCAAGAATTGTTAAAAGTAAAAAATGTAACAGAAGTTGCATATATTTTAGGATATGAAAATATCTCACATTTTATAAAGTTATATAAAAATAAATTTGGAATTACTCCAAAACAATATAGTTTAAAATATAATGATACATATTAAATATAGGTATAGGGTTGTTGAGTTAGCGTACGGATATTGCTAATTCAGTGACTCTATTTTTTATATCTTAATATATTTTTAGAATGGATAAATATAACTGAATGTAAAGCATAGAATTTATTATAGAATTAGTTTCATATGGTGAATTGGTACATTTGATAAAATATCTTTGGTTATTAGGTAATTCGAGTAAAGTAAGATTAATTTAAATTTGGAGGTATTTTGGTGAAGATTTATATAATGTGTACTCCAAAAGCATATACACTTCATAGTAGAGTTATAGTGAAAATTAAAAATCCAACTATGCTGTATAATTTTTTTAATGTAATAATGCCTGCAATTCCAGCAATTATAGATGGTATTCATGTGCAGATTGATAGAATTAAGATAGGATAAGTTAAAATGAGTGAGTTCTTTAGTATTTGGAACTCACTCATTTTCTAATATTTACTGAGACTTATCGTAATGATATGGTAACTGTTGTATTTTCAATATGAAATATATAGTTTTTATGACAAAAACATAATGTTTATTCATAAAAACATCAAAAAATCAAGAAATATGATAAAATTAAATTCAGGATGTGTTTATATGATACTTGGACATAATATAATTGCAAGCAGGATGTTAGGAATAAATAATAATAAGATTTCTAAAACAACTGAAAAATTAAGTACAGGCTATAGAATAATTTTTCGGTTATTAAATTTGCACTATTAACATTAGCTGTTTTACCAATATGATCGTAGTGAGTATTTGAAATTATTAAAAATTAATCTTATAACATTATTTTTTTCGGCCATATGAAATCTCACTATAAGGCATCTAAAAACACATAGGCTTATATGCTAGTCTATTTGGGCTTTTTAGTTATTTTGCGATGGCTAAATGATTTATTTTTGGAAGATATATTACCAATAATATTTAACTATATCATATATAGAATACGATTAAACTAAACGGGAAGAACATGTAGTTTTAATATAAGTAAGTATAAGAAAACATAACCTTTATGGAAGTGCCAGATGATGATATACTAAAATATAGCTATTACAGATATTGGACAAAGTTTGGAGGAAGTATTTATGATTCAAGATATAGGACCATATAAGTATGATAATAATTATAGAAATCAGCAGCCATCAGATAATAGTATTGTTATGTACTTTGATGAACAGTTAGCGATGGTAAAAGAAGATAATGGAGAAATTGGATTTTCTAAATATTCAGAATGGAAAAATATAAATGTTGAATTTATATTTTTGTTTTCAATAGATGATACAACATATTATTTAGCTAATTCGCATTCAAAAGTTTTATTAGATGGATACACTATGAAAAACATACAAATTTTCAGAACTGCAGTTCCAAGGTATAAAGCTTTTGCTGGAATTACAGCATTTCAGTTAAACAATTGGTATAAAGAGAATAGATTCTGTGGTAAGTGTGGAAGCGCAATGGAGAGATCTTCAAAGGAAAGAAAATTGTATTGTTCAAATTGTCATCATGAACAATATCCTAAAATATCTCCAGCAATGATAGTAGCAATTTCAGATGGAGATAAGATATTATTGTCTAGGTATGCTCAAGGTGATTATAGAAGATATGCTTTGATTGCTGGATACACAGAGATTGGAGAGACTATAGAAGAAACTGTAGAAAGAGAAGTTATGGAGGAAGTAGGCATTAGAGTTAAAAACATAAGATATTATAAAAGCCAACCATGGTCATTTTCAGGTTCATTGCTTCTAGGTTTCTTTGCTGAACTTGATGGAGACGGAACAATAACCCTTGATAAAGAAGAGTTGGCAGAGGCAGTTTGGGTTCATAGAGATGAAATAAAGGTTGAGGCTAATAATATAAGTTTAACTAACGAAATGATATTAGCATTTAAAAATAATATTTTGACGGAAGTGAAGTGATTAAGGAATTATGAATTTTGAGGATGATAATAAAATAAAAAAGGCTGAGGAAATTGAAACCAGTGAAACTTTTCTAAATCATTATAATTGGGAAAACATTAAACAAGAATCTAGATACATTAATGATTTAGAGGAAGTTAAAACAGAAGCACTTGGTTTTCAAGAAGAGGTAGAAGAGTTTATTAGTAAGGTTCAAGTTATATATAATGATTTTTTCTCACGAATTAATATAGGAAATTGGAGAGGTCTTTTAAAATCAGAAGCCGTTTGGTCTATGGGAGATAGACAACTTCTTAATAGCATAATGTTAGAGTTTTTAATGACCAACCACTATCTACCTCAGGAGGTATGGAAACTTCTTGAGGATAACTTTAATTGGAATGAGCAAAAACAATATCTTTATGAATGTTATCCTAAAGAATTTGTGGATTATCTTTTTAAGCAAATAAATAATAACAATGGTCTTAGATATTGTTTTCTTAATGAGAAGTTAGGATGCGATTATGAAAAGTTTTTACAGTATAGAGAAGCTGCATTTGAGGCACTTGAGAATAATGATTTTGAGTATGCAAGTAAATGTATAGATAATGCATACGACATATATGAGAATGATCCGGATTTGCTTCTTATGAGAGGAAAATATTATCTGCATATGGGTGATGTGGAAAAATCCCTTTATATTTTTGAGAACATATTGCAACTGGACCAGGAAGATATATATGCTCATTTTTATAGGTCCAAGATATTATATGATAAAGGACAAATACATATTGCATTAAATGATTGTAAGTTTCTTGAAGAACATAATTATAATAGTTCAGAATTTTTGCTTCTTTATGCAAAATGTTGTTTTAAGTCTAATGATTTTAATAAAGCGAAAAAACTACTTACGCAGATTTCAGCTACAGATCCTATTACAAAAGCGGAAGTATATACTTTGATCAGAAAGATTAATTTGCAATTTGCAAATGAACTTAGAGAAAAGCTAAGGTATGATAAAAGAAATAAAACAATAAAATCAGAATTAGACAAGCTGTATAGGGAACTTGGGATGCTTGATAGTAATCAGGTTAGAAAAAAAATACTATTTAAGCTTTTAGGAAGAGTTTGCATTTGTTTGTTTATTTTGGTCTCTCAAGCCATAATTGTATATGCAGCTGCAGAAAGTGCAGGCTTTAAGAATTTTACTTTTTTTAGGAGTATCCAGCAATTCATAATGTTTAATGATGAAGATCATCTTATAAAAAATTCAGCAGATATTAATAATCTACCTGTAGATGTAAGCGCAGTGCATGGAAAAGTTACTAATGCTGCATTTTTGGACATGTATCGTATTCCAAAAAAGAACAAGAATAATCAAGTTTCTTTTTCATATTTTTCTTCAAAAAAAGCCCATGCCAAAGGGGTATTTGATAAGATGAACGGATATGTATGTATTGGGTCTATTGGAGATAAAAAAGTTATCATGATAGTAGATTATGATGAAGCTGAGAAAATATATGAAACCAAAACACTTGATTTTAAGGGAGTTCTTCATAAAATGCCAGAGGATGATTTATTAACTGATGTGATTAAAGGAAAAGAACTTTATAAATATAGAAAAAGCATTGTTACTGATAAATATATAGATACAAAAGTAAGCATACCAGGTATTAGGAAAATGGTAATGATTATGATGATGGTAATGTTATTGACTCAAGTATTGATTATTATTCAAGGGCTAATCTCATCATACTTATTAATAAAAAACAACAGAAAAGGATTGAGTAAGTAAGGTTGTACTAGCTTATCTGTAATTTACAGGGGGATGAATCATTGGGAAGAATAATTTTAGCCAAACTAGCGGAGTTAATCATTGGGACTAATAAACGTATTACAAGATTTCTTATTTCAGTTGCAATTTTAGTGTTTGTTGCTGCCTTGTGGAGAAAAAACAAGGAGTTTGTAGTTATTTTTTTATTTGCTTTATTTATATATTGGTTATTTGCTAAATGTATCTTTAGGAAACCAGAGGATAAACTTGAAGATATCAAGCACTTGTTGCAATTAGAAAAGTTTGAAAAGGCGTTAGAAAAGATAGAAGAAGTAATGACCAAGGATTTATCCAAAGTTAAAAAAGATAAAATAAATTCAATTTACTATACATGCATTTATTATAAAGCTACCTGCCTTTGGCATAAAGCTTTTACCACTGGAAATACAGAATATTTAAGGGAAAGTGCAAAGCTATATGAAGAGCTACTTGATTTCTATTTCAAAGAAAATAAAAATACAGATTATATTATGTCGTCAATAGGTTTTATATATTACAATTTAGGCTTTCTGGAAGATGACCAAGAGGTTATAAAAGATGCTATAAAGGTTTTAGACATATCATTAGACAACGAGAGGAATACAAAAGAAACAAACATTTCATCAATTTATTTGGGACTTGCCAATTGTTATCAAGTATTAGCTAAGCATTCTAATAGTGAAGAATATTTAAAAAAATCATTAGAAGAACTTAAGAATGCATATATTCAAATTACTAGAGGCAAACATCCTTATGAAGAAGCAGTCTTAAATATTATTAGAACTTCAGTTTTGAGAAAGTTAAATGAAATTAATCATAATGAAGAATATAAAATGCAGGCTATTAATTATTTAAATGATGCAATGAAATATTTAAATACTATGTATAATATATATTATAAGAAATACTTTCCTAATAGATATATTACTATGAGGGTTTATATGTCAAAGGTGTATTTTGAGATGTATAAAATAAATGGTTCAAAGGAAGAGTTAAGTAGATTTAATGAAGCAGTACATGAAATTCAAGAATGTATGTTAAAAGAAAACAATGCATATTCTAGAAAGCAAATAGATGAGATGTTAGATGAACTTAAATTAGAAGTCAAAAAGTAAATGAATTTTCAATCACCGTGTTTTCGGGTAACAAAAACGTCTACATTATATAAGTTATATTGAAACTTGTATAATGTAGACTTTTGTTTTACTCTATATTATTGTTTACTTTTTTATCCCAAACATAAATCTTGTGATATGGAATTGACGCATAATTTCATAAGTTATAACGCTTGCTATAAAGGTTAAAAGCATAATAATGCTAAACTGCATTAAGCTATTATTAACAACATTTAGAATATAGTAGCCAATTGCTACTAATAAAGTTTGATGGAAAAAGTAAATAGGAAATGAAGCTTTAGCAAAGTAGTTTAGAATATTATTAGTAAAATCTAAATAGTGTTTACCTAAGCCCAAAATAGCTAATATAATAACCCAAGTTGTTAGATGATTGAAGGCTGAAGATAAAAAAGTAACTGTAAATGAAGCATTCTGATAGTATATTATATTGAATATACCAATACGAATAACAGAAAATAAGACTCCTAAAGTAGTTAGAAGCAGCCGCTTATTTTCCAAGAGTTTTATAGCATTATTAGTACTTAATATAAAATATCCTAATAGATAAAATGATAGATATTTACCAAAACTTTGTCCTCCAATTTCAAAGACACTTAATATAAAGTTGAATATGAATAGTGGTAGTATTGTGTATAAACTAAATTGTTTGTCACTAATATTTATGTTGAATTTGTTGCAGCCCAATATTAATGGTAATGCCATTAATGAAATAATAAATAAAAACAATAGAAACCATAAATGTGCAGGAGTAAGCCCACCTTTATAGCCACTTAAATCAGTTATTTTTGTAAAGAATAAAGTATATTGTTCAAGATAGCTTCCTGCATAACCGTTATGTTGTTTTTCAGCAAAAAATGTTTGAATAGGAACAGTTAAGATAACTCCAAATATGAATGGAATAAGGAGTTTGAAGAAACGTTCCTTAATAAATTGTTTTGTTGAACGTTTGGATAATGCTATTGAGGCACTAATGCCTGCAATTGTAAATAATAGTGGCATAAACCATTCACAAGTAAGCAATATAAAAGTATCGCAAATGCTATTTGGTTTTCCAACTACATAAAATGTTTCGAATGAATTAAATATACGACAAGTATGAAAAGGAAATAATAATAAAATTCCTAAAGTTCGTATATTATCAATATAATGTTTTCTCAAATTAGTTACTCCTTTTTCAATAAATTTCTTCTGTTGCTTAACAATTAGAAGAGGTTTATATATTAAATTTATTTTCTTGAGTATACACAAATGCATTGTATAGAAAAATGGTACAACCCTACTATTTTTACTCATAGCAGTATAAAAAAAGACATAGTACTTTCATACTATATCTTTGTGAACCATTAAAAACACTAGTTTTAGAATGCTAGTTATTTATATTATTATTTTGGTTAGAGAATAAGTTTATTAATTCATATCTATTTTTAGTACCTACTTTTCTATAAATATTATAAATATGATTTCTAGCTGTATTAGCAGATATATATAAATTTTCTGCTATTTCTTGGTTACTAAGACCATCTCTTATTAGTCTTACTATTTCTACTTCTCTTTGAGTGAGATGATAGGAATTACAAAGTTCTTCAAAATATTTACTTGAAGTAGAAGTAATGTTAGATTCTATTTCTATAGAATTTGTTTTTTTCAAATGTCTTCTAGCTAAAATAAGAGCTACAAGATTAAATGAGAAATATTCTATAGGTGAGTACGCAATTGGAATAGTAGTAAAATGCCAATATCCAATTAAGTTTGTAATTAAAGATAATGGAGTAATGATACCAGCTAATATTACAATTTTAATAACAAATTGTTTAATTATTTTATTAATTTTACTCCAGTTAGCTATAATCAATATGATATTATAGATAATCCAAATTGATGTAAATATATTTGGAAGAAAAAAGCATGAATGTATAGTTGCTGTTCTTGAAATTAAGTTTAAATTGTATAAAGTATAGGCAGTACCAGAGCATAAAGTAAAAAAAGTTATTGCAGATGTAAAATAGATTACTTTTTTATGTTTTGTAAATTCAATTCCTATTTCAATATAGGCTGAAAGAGTAAAAAAGTAGATTATGCCAATACTTGATATTGTTAATCCTGTGATTTTGATTATTTGTAACCAAGTTAGAAAACCATTAATAAAAACATCTGTATAAAAGTTCAAGTTATCAAAAAATAAAAACAGTGTGAAAAATAGATCAGCCAATACTATAAATTTCAAGGAAAGACTTTTATTTTTTATATAGTAAAATGCTCCTAATGTAATTGCACCTATTCCTGATGTATAAGATAAAAAATACAATAATAATAGTATATGTTTCATAATAACCTCTCTATAATCTCCTAACGCTAGATGGAACACAGCCTTTAAGATGTTTGTACACTCTGTTAAAGGTACGAATGCTATTAAAGCCGCATTCTAATGCAATTTCTGTTAGTGGTTTTGTAGTATTTAGAATCAAGTCTTCTGCTTTCATGACTTTCATGGAATTTATATATGTTTTAAAATTGGTTCCAGTTACGGCATTTATTTGCCTGCTCAAGTTATATTTGTTTATATTAAAGTGTTTAGACACATCTTCTAAAGAAATATCATTTGTATAGGTATTTTCAATATAATTTAAAATATTCTGCATGGATTTTAAATTTGATACTGGTTTTCTTTTAAGATTATATGTATCTTGATATCTCAATAACAATCCACATAATTCAATAAGTTTTGCTTTGATTAGTAAATCAAAATATTTAACTTTCTTCTGTTTTTCTTCCATTATAAAATATAGAATATTTTTAATATCTGATAATCCCTTAGTATTTATATCTTCTTTTGAAATAAAGGGAGATGAAAAGTGTAATGTTTCTGAACAGTTTGCAGAAAGACCAACAAGTTCAGGTTTGAAAATTAATACAAGAATTCTTGAAGTAAAGTTGACACTTTCATAATAATGAATATCTCCACTGCTACATACAACCATGTCACCTGCATTAAGCAAACATCCATTGTTATTTACTCCAACATAAATCTCGCCCTCGATTACATAAACAAGTTCAACTTCAGTATGCCAGTGAGCCAAGAAATTAAAATTTTCATTTTCATAGATGGACATTCCATCCTCCAATAAATCTATACGATTTTCATAAAAAAAGTCCATGACATCACCTCTTAATTAAGTATAAGAAAAATAAGCAACTTTTGTCTAGTCATTCCAAAAATATTGGCGAGTATTATATTAATAATTATTTTATAATTTTGCTAAAGAGTAATTAGGCATCTGAAAGTACATAGTGTTATATGCTAGTGTGTAAACCTATTTACTCTCAGATTACGTATTTATTATTGGGGGAGATTCTATGGAAAATATTTTTTTTAATGCGCATCATTCACCTATAGGAGCATTTTCAACTTTTACTTTAGGTTATAAAGGAAATAGTGGTGGCTTAGGCTTAGAGTTAGGTGGCCCTGCTAATCAAAATATTTATGTTGGACTTGAAAGTTCAGATGGAGGCTATTTCGAGACACTACCATTTTTTGTTGGTTCAGAGGATGAATCAAAAAGATATGATTTAGAAAAAGCATCTTCAACTGAAGATAATATATTAATTCCATTTGATAGTAAAAAAGTTCAAAGAGATTTCAGATTAGGTAGTGATAGTTTTAAAGCTGGAGATTTAACTTTTACAATCTATTCACCAGTTTGTACAGTTCCAGACCCAGAGACAGCTGATATAGAAGAATTAAAAAAAACTATAATACCTGCTGTTTTTGTAGAAATTACAATAGACAATATAAAGCATAATAAAGGTAGAAGAGCTTTCTTTGGTTATCAAGGTAGTGATCCTTATAGTAATATGAGAAGACTAGATGATGTTACTAATAGTGTGGGTATTGGACAAGGTAGATTAAACTCAATATCTACAAAAGATAAGGGTGTAAGTTCAGCTATAGGCTTTAGTATTGAAAAAATATTGACAGAAAGAGTACTAGAAAATTGGAGCTTTGGGCTAGGTGGAGTAGGTGCATTAATTATGGATGTACTTCCAGGTGAAAAACAAACTTATAAATTTGCTATTAGTTTTTACAGGCAAGGTATAGTTACAACAGGGGTAGATGCCACTTATTATTACAGTCGATATTTTAAGAACATCGAAGAGGTATCTAGCTATGCTTTAGATAACTTTGATGAATTAGTTCAAAATTGTATAAACAGTGATGATTTACTCAACAAATCAAATCTATCAGAAGAACAAAAGTTTATGATGATTCATTCCATTAGAAGTTATTATGGAAGCACAGAATTACTAGATCTTGATGGAAAGGCTTTTTGGGTAGTAAATGAAGGTGAGTATAGAATGATGAACACATTTGATTTAACTGTGGATCAGGTATTCTTTGAAATGAAGATGAATCCTTGGACAGTGAAGAATGAACTTAATATGTTTGCAAAACGTTATTCTTATCTTGATACAGTAAGCTTTCCAGAAGATAGTAAAGAGTATCCAGGTGGAATAAGTTTTTCTCATGATATGGGGGTAAGCAATGCAATATCAAGAAAAGGGCATTCTGCCTATGAGATGTATGGAATCAGCGGCTGTTTTTCTCATATGACCCATGAGCAGCTTGTAAATTGGGTATGCACTGCTGCAGTATATATACAAAATACAAAGGATAAAAAATGGCTAGAAGATAATTTATCAATTTTAACTGAATGCTTTAAAAGTATGGTGAATCGAGATCATCCAGAAGCAGAAAAAAGAACTGGTATAATGAAGCTAGATTCAAGTAGAGTAAAGGGTGGGGCAGAGATAACTACCTATGACAGTTTAGATATATCCTTAGGTCAAGCTAGAAATAACTTATATTTAGCAGGCAAGTGTTGGGCCGCTTATGTTGCACTTGAAAAAATCTTTGGAGAAAATAATTTGCAGAATTTATCTAAGGAAGCCGGTCTTCAAGCAGAAAGATGTGCTCAGACAATTGTTAGTCATGCAACTGAAGAAGGATGCATTCCTGCAGTTTTTGAAAATAATAATGCTTCAAAAATTATTCCAGCTATAGAGGGACTAGTGTTCCCTTACTTTACAGATTGCAAAGACGCTCTTGATGAAAATGGCAGATTTGGTGACTATATAAAAGCATTAAAAACACATTTGGATAAAATTTTAATAAAGGGAGTGTGCTTATTTGAGGATTGTGGATGGAAGTTATCCTCAACCAGCAATAATTCTTGGCTTAGTAAGATTTATCTTTGTGAATTTGTAGCTAGAGAGATACTTGGATTAGAGTGGGGTGAAGAAGGGAAGGAAGCAGACTTGGCACATGTAAAATGGTTATTACATCCTCAAGGAAGTTATTGGTGCTGGAGCGATCAAATCATTTCTGGAGAAGCAATAGGTAGTAAATATTATCCTAGAGGAGTCACAAGTATTTTGTGGTTAGAGGAATAGAAAATGCACGAAACCTTTGATTTGCAATTCTTTAGCAAAGAAAATATTCCAACATTATTTGTGCAACAACATGTTGATATGATAAAGGACTTCTTTGAGAATAAAAGAGGCGTATTTAAATAATGGTTTAGTTGATTTAAGCCATAATATTATTACTTATTAACAGGTAGTCTAAATTTAATTAAAATGGGACTACCTGTTTTTTATGTGTATATCCACAATTTAGTGTGATAGAGTTTAAATTTGAAAAGTAAAGTTTTATTAACTAAGTTCGGTCATATGATGCCAGTATCTTCTAGGCATAGAACGATTACGTAATCTAAGATTTTCACGTTCTTTAATATTAACTGCCTTATAAAAGGTTTTCCAAAGAGCTTCAAATTCTCCATCCTTTAAGGTAATAAATCGTTTTGCATCTTCTTTCTTGAAGTCAGATATAATGGCTGAATCTCTATTATAGATAATTGCAATTTCTCTTTTTAAATCATGAATTATAAAATTTTGATCTGAAAATCTCCGTACAAAATGGTCAAGTATTAATGGTAAAGTATTATACACAGGCTCTATAGAAGAATAATAACTTAAGGGAGCCACTTCCTTGAATCTTACAAATCCAGTTAACAGATGCGCTTCTCCAGTAACTCTTTTGATGTATTTATCAACTAAGATAATAATATCATTATTCTTAGCTAAATTTATGTTTACACCATGTTTATAGCAAAGCTTAAGATATTTCAGTACAAGACCATCACATTCTGGAATATCACTAAGATATAATAGATACACATTTTCTAAAACTTCATTGTTAAGTCTTTCTGTAATGCTCTTATAAACCCTATCAAATTTATCATATTCAGTTGTAATGTCTATAGGGTTATAAAGAAAAGAGGGGGCATAGTTTTTAATTCTTGTAATTTTACAATCTTCCTTACAACCATAGGCATAAAAAATAGCAGTAAGTAAGCCTTCAAAAGTACTATCATATATAAATTCTTTCAATGTAGAACCCTCCTATAATTCGCCTGTAATTGAGGTGGATTTATCGCTTAGTAAAAGTAATTTATTAGTTGCAGAACTCTCAGGAAGAATTAATTTATTTATATTAGCAAGATTATTATCAAAAAATGATAATTGCTCAACTTGTTCTTCTACTGCATTTAAGTCAATTTTAGGAGTAAGAGCTCTTCGAATTTTCATTTCATCAAAGGCTACCGCTCCATAATATTTGCCTTTACAAGTGATGAAATACTGTGCTCTCTTAATAACTATTCCTAATTTTTTTAGGTCAAAGAAGTCTAATGCACCAATTCTACGAGCACTTACTATTTTTCTTGCTCCACGAATTCCTATGCCAGGAATTCTTAAAAGAGTGTTGTATGGAGCTGTATTGATCTCAACGGGAAATTGATCAATATTATTTAAAGCATAGGTAGTCTTAGGATCAAAGTTAATATCAAAGTTAGGAGTATTTTCATTTAATAATTCCTTAGCTTTAAATCCATAAACTCGTAATAGCCAATCTCCTTGATATAATCTATGTTCCCTAAGTGTAGGGGGATTTTTTAGCTCAGGAAGATTTTTGCCATTATTAACAGGAATGTAAGCAGAATAATAAACTCTTTTCAAAGCAAATTTATTATATAAGTTTTCTGTTAAGTTTAGGATGTTTAAATCACTTTCTTTTGTAGCACCAACAATAAGTTGAGTACTTTGACCACCAGGTACAAATATAGGAGAATTTCTATATTTTTTACGTTCATATTGATTTATCATAATATTATTTTTAATGTCACCCATAGGTTTTAAAATATCATCTTTATTTTTCTCTGGAGCTAATAATTTTAGCGATTTTGATGAGGGTAACTCTATATTTACACTCATTCTGTCTACAAGTGAACCAGCCTTTTTTATGAGTTCTTCATCAGCACCAGGGATGGCTTTTAGATGAATATAGCCTCTAAAGTTATGTTCATTTCTTAATTTTTCAACAACAGTTGTAAGAAGTTCCATTGTAAAATTAGGATTTTTAACAATAGAAGAACTTAAAAATAACCCTTCTATATAGTTACGTCTATAAAAGTTCATAGTTAAATTAACAACTTCTTCAGGCGTAAAGGCAGCTCTTTCAATATCATTAGATTTTCTATTGATACAGTAAGAGCAATCATATATGCAGCAATTTGTTAACAGTATCTTAAGTAGTGAGATACATCTTCCATCGGGAGTAAAACTATGACAGATACCACTTGTTGCTGTGGAGCCGATATCTCCTTTTTTTGAAGCTCTATTGGAACCAGAAGAGGAACAAGATACATCATATTTAGCTGCCCCAGTTAAAATTCTTAGCTTTTCACTTGTTTCCATATACATCACCAATCTTTGCATTCGAATTAGGTTTTTATTAATATTATTAGTATAACCAATAAATTCAAAAAGAACAAGTGTTCGAGAAAATAATTTAGAAAAGTTTTATTTAATGAGGAACAAAGCACATGGTTTGATGATTTGTTTAAATTTGCAGATTTCAAATCTTGTAAATACAGATAAGTAACTTAACAAATTGATAAAAATAACGTTATTACTTTACAAAAAGTCAATATAAATGTTTTAAAATAAGCTGATTTTATAAAATAACCAAAAAAGTTATTATATATACAATTAGTATTATATTTCTGATATAATCGAATTAAACGGGTAGAAAACCTTTTCTATAAGGTATCTGAAAATAAATAACAAGATATAAATAATAATTAAAGCGGGAGAAATAATTATGAGTATTAAATTTTTTGAAGAGTACAAAGCATTTAAACTTGATGGAAAGGATACATCCTATATTATTGCAATTGTAGATGAAGAACAATTTATAGGACATGTTTATTATGGAAAAAAGATTATAGATGAAAATGTAAACTATTTGTTACGTACAGAGGAGCCACCTTTTGTTCCAACTAAAAACAATCGTGATAGAGGATCTTTCTATGATAGTTTCCCACAAGAATATTCAACTCATGGAATTGGTGATTATAGAGAATCATGTCTTGCAGTAAGAGATGTAAATGGAACTACATCATGCAAGCTTCAATATTGTTCACACAAAATATATGAGGGAAAAGAAAAGCTTAAGAATTTACCAGCTACATTTGGTAATGAAAAAGAATGTACAACTCTTGAGCTGATTTGTGTTGATAAGCATTTAAATTTAGAAGTAGTTTTAGTATATACAGTATTTGAAAATCTAGATGTAATAACTAGAAGTGTTCGCATAAAGAATTGTGGTACCGACAGTATAAATATTACAAAAGCTTTATCTATGTGCGTAGATTTTGATGGTATGGATTATGATATGATTTCACTTCATGGATCTTGGGCTAGGGAAAGACAGATTTCAAGAAGAAAAGTTACTCATGGAAGACAAGTTGTTTCTTCGTTAAGAGGAGAATCTAGTCATCAAGAAAATCCATTTATAGTGCTTTTAGATAAGGATGCAAATGATGATTATGGTAATGTATATGGTTTTAATTTTGTTTATTCAGGAAACTTTATAGCAGAGGTTGAAGGTTGCCAATTTGATACTACAAGAGTAGTCATGGGAATTAATCCATGTGACTTTTCATGGCTTTTAGGAGCTAATGAGGAATTTGTAGCTCCAGAAGTAGTTATGGTATATTCAAATGAAGGTATAGGAAAGATGACAAGAACCTTCCATGATTTATATCGTAACCATTTAATAAGAGGAAAATATAAGGATAAGAAGCGTCCAATTTTGATTAATAACTGGGAAGCAACTTATTTTGATTTTAATACAGAGAAATTACTATCTATAGCTAAAGAAGCTTCTAAAGTTGGAATTGAAATGTTAGTTATGGATGATGGATGGTTTGGAAAGCGTAACAAGGACAATTCTTCACTTGGAGATTGGTTTGTTAATGAAGATAAGATACAAGGTGGCTTAAAATATCTTGTGGATGAAGTTAACAAGTTAGGATTAGAGTTTGGTATTTGGTTTGAACCTGAAATGATATCACCAGATTCTGATTTATATCGCGCACATCCAGATTGGTGCATACATGTTGAAGGTCGTACACCAACTATGAGCCGTGAACAATATGTATTAGATTTAACTAGAAAAGAAGTAGTTGACTATGTTTACGAAAGCTTAAAGAAGATTCTATCTAGTGCAAATATTAAATATGTAAAATGGGATATGAATAGGCAAATAACTGATTTAGGCAGCACTAATATTCCAGCAGAACGTCATGGAGAGATATTCCATAGATATGTACTAGCTGTATATGAAATGATGGATAGATTAACTACAGATTTCCCGGATTTATTATTAGAAAACTGTTCAGGTGGAGGAGCAAGATTTGATGCAGGTATGTTATACTATAGTCCTCAAATTTGGTGCTCTGATGATACAGATGCTATTGAAAGATTAAAAATTCAAGAAGGAACAGCAATGGTATATCCTTTATCTGCAATGGGTGCTCACGTTAGTGATTGTCCAAATCATACAGTTGGAAGAAGCACTCCTTTTGAAACAAGAGGGTATGTAGCTTTAGCTGGCACATTTGGATATGAATTAGATGTAACTAAGATATCTAAAGAAGATAGAGATATGATTCCAAAACAAATTGAAATGTATCATAAATACAATGATTTAGTTCGTACAGGAGATTATTATCGTATTGCAAATTACTCAGAGAATAACAGTTTTGATTCTTATGAGGTCGTAGCTAAAGATAAGTCAGAAGTTTTAGTCACATTTGTACAAGTCTTAGGAAGACCAAACTATCATAGCAGAAGAATCAAACTAAAGGGCTTAATTGAAGATGCAATGTACAGAAATGAAGAGACAAACGAAGTTTATTCAGGTGGGGCATTAATGCATGCAGGAGTTAATATAACAGGCATATATGGAGATTTTGCAGGAAAGTTACTTCATTTAGTAAGAGAAAAGTAGATTTATATATAAGGTATCAACATTATATTTTAACAGTGAAAAATTGCAATCAGCTAAGAGAGGACATTTGTTAGCATTATAAGACAGGCTAGAAAAATTCATAAGTGATATCATCTTAATCAAGGAGGGATAGGCATGGATTGGATAAATAGTATGCAAAATGCAATTAACTATATGGAAGAAAATATTTTAGAGGAAATTAATTATGATAAGATTGCTCAGCAAGCATATTCTTCTACTTATCACTTTCAGCGTATGTTCAGTATGTTGACGGGCTTCACTGTTGGAGAATATATACGTAATAGAAGATTAACACTTGCAGCACAAGAACTATCATTTTCAGATGCGAAGGTCACAGATATTGCCTTTAAATATGGTTATGAAACATCAGAAGCATTTACTAAAGCCTTTCAAAGATTACATGGTGTAACTCCAACTGTTGCGCGCCAGTCAGGAGTTAACCTTAAATCATTCGGTCGTCTATCAATCCAAATTGTTATGAAAGGTGAGAAAGAGATGAATTATAAAATAGTTGAAAAGGAAGCATTCAAAGTCTTTGGTTTAGACTTTAAAACAAATGTTATTGATGGTCAATGTTATAAAGATATTCCTAAGTTCTGGGCAAAATGTGCTGAGGAAGGGCTTGCTCAAAAAATAGTTAAAATTGCTGGTAAGCCAGACAATGGACTTCTAGATGTAGGAGTTATATTTGATCACAATCCACAAGATGGGTCTATGCGTTACATGATAGCTTGTGATGTTCCTGAGACAGATATTCCATCTGAGTTTAAGGTTTTAGAAATACCTTCATTGACCTGGGCAATTTTTCAGGTTGATGGTGATACTGATGAAGATATACATGAAGTGTGGCGAAGAATAGGATCTGAATGGTTCCCGGCTTCAAATTATGAACATGCTGATGCTCCAGAACTTGAGAGGTACTATGGAAATAGAGATACAGGATCTAGATGTGAAATTTGGATACCTGTTATAAAAA
Source organism: Clostridium sp. TW13 (assembly GCF_024345225.1). Classification (NCBI taxonomy): domain Bacteria; kingdom Bacillati; phylum Bacillota; class Clostridia; order Eubacteriales; family Clostridiaceae; genus Inconstantimicrobium; species Inconstantimicrobium mannanitabidum. The sequence goes on along the minus strand of NZ_BROD01000001.1, from coordinate 2,939,523 downwards.
AGAGTATATAAAAGAAGATAGGGACAAGACATTATATGAAAATAAAAAAAGGGAATGGGAGACCATTCCTTTTTACTATGCAATTGTTTCGGGATCTGCTTTGAATGAGTATTTTGTACAAGATACATCATCAAGATAGAATACTTCAAAAATACCATCACCAACTTTATAAAGATTGCTAGGACCAGTAGGATCAGCAAGCATTGCTGCACGAGCCTCATCTCTATCATCTCTTACTAGTTTAGCAGTTAATCTAATCCATGAACCGTCTTTGGCCATACCTGAAATTTCTACTTTAGAATTTGTAATCATTTGAGAGTAACATTTCTTAGTGTTATTTGTGCAAATATATGCTTTATCCTCAAATTCGCAAACAGAACTAAATGGACGTACGTGTGGCTGATCCCCTTCTACAGTTGCAATGTAAAAAACTCCTGTTCCTTTAAGTGCTTCAACAATTTTATTCATAATTTTATTTTCTCCTCTCGGTGTTTGTGTTATTATAATTATACTTTAATTATATTTAATACGAATGAAATAACAAGTACGATATTTTAAGATACTAGTATCAAAAGTGATACTGTAGGAGGTTGAAATTTATGAAAAAAGATTTATTTGGGATATGCCCTTATGTAACATCTCAGAAGGTTTTAGCAGGAAAATGGTCCATTTTAATTTTGCATTTATTATCTGATAAGGAATCTATACGATTTAATGAGCTTCAAAGAATGATGCCAGAGGAAATGACTCATGCAACTTTATCAAGACAGCTAAAGTACCTAGAGCAAGAAGGAATGATAATACGTAAAGATTATGGCGAGATACCACCAAGGGTGGAATACAGTCTTAGCGGAATAGGTGAGAAATTTAGAACTGTCTTAGATGAACTAGAAAAATGGGGGCAGGAGTATATTTCTAATATGAAAAAGTAATACTTCAGTATTACTTTTTCATTAAGTTTCAGTTCTATATTTGCTAGGAGAGCAGCCGATGGCTTTTATAAATTCTCTGTTAAAATAACTTATGTTATTAAAGCCAACATTTCTTGCAATATCAGCTATTTTCCAATCAGTTTCAGTAAGCAGAGTACAGCTCTGCAATATTCTGTAGCGAATAACATATGCAATTGGGGATATGTTCATAACATCTTTAAAGCTGTGACAAAATTGACCTTCACTCATAGGAAGAATATTAGCTAAGTTAATTAGTGAGATTTCTTCCTTATAATTTTTATGGATGTAATCTAAAACAGGCTCCATTCGTTCTAGTTTATAATTTCTATTTTTTCTACCTTGAGAAGTTACTGTTATTGAATTTTTATAGCATAAATGCCATACCTGAAAAAGTTTGCTTTTTAAAAGAAGTTCATTTTCAGAAAAACTTTCATATTTAAAATCATCCATTTCTCTGATTATATTCATCACTTCTTGCTGCCATTTTTCTTCACATTTAAAATGAATTTTAAACTCCATTTCTCCATTCAAAATTGGATAAATAAATTTTGAGTATGTAGCCCCTTGGTTATTATTATCAAAGAGATTTGGATGAAATAATACAACACAGGCTTCGCATTTCATGCCATTAAGTGATCGAGCAGAGTGAAGTTTATTGGAATGAATAAACAATCCTTCTCCTGCCATAATACAGTATTCTTTATCTTCAATCGTATAAACCATGGCTCCTTCTTCCACAAAAACAAATTCAAATTCATAATGCCAGTGCAAGTAGAAAAAGTTATCAATACCTTCTTCATAGCTTAGGTGATGAATTGCTATAGGGATAAGAGCAGTTCCGTGTGTAGCTTTTTCCTTTAAATATATCTTTGATTTCAAAATGTAGCCTCTCTTTTATATTCTATTTCAACAATGTTGTGTTAGTAATTCGCAATTTACTTAAAGTATAAGCACTAATATATCAATATAATATAATTATAAGAAATAAAAATAACTTAAACAATATATAAAATGCAACAATGCAAATATATAAGTATAAAAATATATACCTATATCAATATTTTTATATCTAGAGGAGGAAAATCAAATGCAGTTTACTCAAGATGGAAAACGTTTAATTGGAAGATCTGGATCAGAAACTATATGGATAGAACCATGGGGAGAGAATTCTCTACGTGTCCGCATGACAAAAGAAGCTCACATGGACCCAAATGATTGGGCTCTTATTGATACACCAGCAAGTACTGCTTGCAAGATTACAATAGAAGATGTTGAATTAGTTGAACCTTGGATTGAAGAATCTGAGAAAGAAAAACGTGCTGTAAAAACACAGATAGCAGCTATTCAAAATGGGGAAATCATTGCTTCATTTAATGGAGAAGGATGGTTAACATTTAAGAACAGTGATGGTAAGATACTTACCGAGGAGTATTGGAGAGATAGAAACCGTATTGATAGATATTGTATTCCACTTATCATTAAAGGAAGAGAATTAAAGCCTATTACAGGTACAAGTGATTATGCTTTAACTCTTCGTTTTGAAGCATATGAAGATGAAAAGATATTTGGTCTTGGACAATACCAAGAAAAAGTTTTAAATAAGAAGGGTGCAACATTAGAGTTGGCACACCGTAACTGTCAAGCAAGTGTACCTTTCATGATGTCAAGCCGTGGTTATGGCTTATTATGGAACAACCCTGCTATTGGAACTGTTAATTTTGGTACAAACCGTACTGAATGGATTGCACAAAATACAAAGAAACTAGATTATTTCATTACAGCTGGTAAAACACCTGCTCAAATTGAAGAGCAATACACAAATGCTGTAGGTAAGGCTCCAATGATGCCTGAATACGGAATGGGCTTCTGGCAATGTAAACTTAGATATAGAACTCAAGAAGAATTACTTTCTGTAGCTAGAGAATACAAGCGTCGTGGAATTCCACTAGATGTTATAGTAATTGACTTTTTTCATTGGACAAAACAAGGAGATTTCAAATTCGAACCTAGGGATTGGCCAGATCCTGATGCTATGATAGCAGAATTAAAGGAAATGGGAACAGAACTTATGGTTTCTGTATGGCCAACTGTTGATAGCCGTTCAGAAAACTATGGACCTATGTCAAAGGAAGGATATTTAATTTCTGCTGATAGAGGTATGAACATTAACATGAACTGGATGGGAGAAACAGTATTCTTTGATGCTACACATCCAGGTGCAAGAGATTACGTATGGCAGGTTAGCAAGAAGAACTACTATGACAAGGGTGTTCGTATATTCTGGCTAGATGAAGCTGAACCAGAATATGGTCCTTATGACTTTGATCTTTATAGATATCATCAAGGTCCGGCTCTACAATGTTCCAACATATATCCAGCTATGTATGCTAAGGGATATTATGATGGAATGGTAGCAGAAGGACAAGAAAATGTATGTAATCTAGTACGTTCTGCTTGGGCTGGCAGCCAAAGATATGGAGCTCTTATTTGGTCAGGAGACGTTTCTTCAACTTTTAGAGCTTTCAGAGAACAACTACAAATCGGACTTAACATGGGTATTGCAGGTATTCCATGGTGGACAACTGATATTGGAGGTTTCTTAGGTGGATATGTAAAGGATAAGAACTTCCATGAATTATTACTTCGTTGGTTTGCATTTGGAGTATTCTCACCAGTATTCCGTCTTCATGGAGAGCGTGTTCCTCACATTGAACCAGAACAAGCAGTTATAGATGGTGTAGCTCAAATGATGTCAGGTAGCCCTAATGAAATTTGGAGCTATGGTGAAGAAAACTATGAAACCATGAAGAATTACATTGAAATGAGAGAAAGACTTCGTCCATATATCAGAAACTGTATGGCAGAAGCTCATGAAAAGGGAACTCCTGTTATGAGAACTATGTTCTATGAATTTCCAGAAGACTCTGTTTGCTGGACTACAGATACACAATATATGTTTGGACCAGATATCCTAGTAGCACCTATATTTGAATTAGGTCAAAGAAGCAGAGAGGTTTATCTTCCAAAGGGACAATTTTGGAAAAATGCTAAAACAAAGGAAGTATTTGAAGGTGGACAAACATTAACTGTTGATGCACCAATCAATGAAATACCTCTATTCGTAAGAGCAGAAAAGGAATATCCTATATATTAATTTAAAATAGCATCTTCAAAAAGACTAATGTTTGTTAGCTCTCTTTGAAGGTGCTTTAAGGAGGTTATGATTTATTATGGTTAATGCAAGAGAAAAGTATGTATATAAATCTATTCCAGTACCAGGAGGTGGATTTGTTACAGGATTTGTTTTTCATCCAACAGTACAAAATATCTTATATTGCAGAACTGATATTGGTGGAAGCTACAGATATGACTTCGAAAATGATTCATGGATATCATTAGTAGACCATGCTACAGATGCAGATGTATGGGAAACATATCCTCTATCTATAGCGCTTGATAAACAAAATCCTAGCTATATTTATCAAATGGAAGGACTTTATCCTAACCATAAGATTGCTTTTTCGGAGGATTATGGTGATAGTTGGGTGTATTTTGATCCACCAGTTATTGATGAAAAGGGAAATACAGCAACAATGCATGGAAATGCTCAAGGAAGGTCTACAGGGGAAAGATTAGTAGTTGACCCTAATGATTCAAATATTTTATATATGGGTACAATGGAAGATGGCTTATGGAAAACAACTGATAGATGTAAAACATGGACAAAACTTCAGGTTGCTTACCCAGGTAAGGAATCAGAAAAGAATATTGCTTTTGTAGAAATTGATCCATCTAGTGGTGGAAATGGCAGCGCTTCAAAGAGAATTATAGTTGCCACAAATGGGCAAATGGGTTCACTTGTTGAAAATGTTCGTGGTCAAAGTGTTTATATAAGTAATGATGGTGGAGAAACCTTCAAGCCATTAAAGGGAGAACCTACCCCTGTTATAGGAGGTTCAAAGGATTATCCTGGATATGTTGGACAACATGCCAACTTTTTAGGTAAGTACTTATATATTTCATATGCAGCCTACAATATAGGATGGTCAAATTGGAATAGCTATGGTTGTGATACAGGAAAGTGCTATGATGGTGCTCTTTATAGATTTGAACTTAACAGCAATGGAGAAGTAGTTGAAGCCCTAGATATTACCCCTCAAAATATAATAGAGCCTAATTTCTGCGATCCAGAAGTACCAGGTAGAAGAGTAGGTCATGGTATCAGTGGTATATGTGCAGATCCACAATTACCTGGAACATTAATTTGTTCTACAATCACAGCTGCTCCTGATACGATCTACAGATCTACAGATTATGGATTGACTTGGAAACCAATAATGGCAGGACTTGAAATAGGAAAGATAGATTTCAATGTTCCATACCAAAGACCTGAACATAATGGTAATCTTTCACTTATACACTGGATGGCAGATTTAAAGATAAATCCATTCAACAGTGATATGGCACTATTTAACACAGGTGCAGGTATATTTATGACTAAGGATTTAACAAAGGCAGATAAGGATGAAGTTGTTACTTGGGCATGCTGCGATAAGGGTGTAGAAGAAACAGTTCATTTAAATATATATTGTCCACCTACAGGTGATGTTAAATTAGTAGATATTATTGGAGATTACGGTGGATTTGCATTTACGGATCTTGATAAGCCAGCAGAAAATACTTTTGCAAACCATAACAAGGATAGATGGATAACAGCTATGAATGCAGATTACCCAGATAGCAACCCAAATGTAATTGTAGTTGCACCTAGAGGAAACTGGCTTGGTAAGACAAAGGGTGGAATTATAGTGAGTTTTGATCAAGGACATACTTGGGAACAATTAAGTGACCCAGTTGGACTTACAGAAGATATTGATGAGCTAGTAAAGTATATAAAAGTACCAAATGTTACAGCAGGATGGACAGCAATATCTGCTGATGGAGAAGCTATACTTTGGTCACTTGGTCTTCCTATCTATGCTTCAAGACTTGTGTATACAAGAGATTTAGGCAAGAAGTGGGCAAAATCTGAAATATATGATGCATATGGAAAGCTTCTTTCAGGAGAAAATGTACCATTTAAGGTTATGTCAGATAGAGTAAATCCTAATGTATTCTATGGTTTCAGTGATAATAAGGCTGGAGCAGGCTTCTATGTAAGTACTGATAAGGGAGAAACCTTCCATCAAATAAAAGCACCAGAAGGATTCCCAGAAGTGAATCTTGCAGGAATAGATAGTGAACAAGCTTATGAAATTAGAGTTGAATCTAATAAAGAAGGAGTTATTTGGTTAGCAATGCAAGAGCATGGTCTTTGGAGAATAACTTACAATCCTTCAAACAACTCATTTGAAGGCAGCAGAGTATCTAAAGCTGAGGATTTCATAAAGAGAATTGGTCTTGGAAAGCCAGCTGAAGGAAGTGAAATCAAAACTCTTTTCACTAGTGGAACAATAAACGGAGAATATGGTTTCTACAGATCACATGATGGAGGAGTTAATTGGATAAGAATTAATGATGACAAGCATCAATATGGTGACATTCGTTCAATAACAGGAGATCCAAGAATATTCGGACGTATATATGTTGCAACAGGCACAAGAGGAATTGTGTACGGAGATATAGTTAAATAGTGTATAAGTTTAGTATTAAGAGGAAATCTAAATATATGTATTAAAATGCACCGTATATATGGTATCTACTTCATTTGTTATTTGCAATATTATTTAGAAAAAAAGAAAGTGTACAAAGTGATTATTAAATCATTCTGTACACTTTTTATTATTTCTTTTTCTTTGAGCTTTTTGGTAATACAATAGCAAATACACCACCTACAGCTATGGCTGAATAATAGGTTAATAGTCTCCATATAAAAATAGCTGTTAGTATTGTACTTGATTTAAAAAATAAACTATATATAAAATAAAAACCACCCTCTGCGCCACCTTCTGCTCCAGGTAAAGGAATAATTGCCATGAAGTTAATCAAAAATATCTGAGCAGTAATCATGGTCAATATGTTAGCTGAATTAAAGCCAAAACTTCTATAAATGCAATAAGGTATACTAAAAAAAGCTAACCACTGAAGTATGGTAAATATTGAGGCATAAATGCACATTCCTATATTTTTAGTCATTAAGGATGCATTTTCGTGGAAACTTTGTAATTCAATTTCGATTTCTTTGTAGGTTGAATCTACATTCTTCACTAATTTAAATTTATTTAAGCATTTAATAGAAAACATTAGAATTTTACTGGTTATATTTTTGCTTATTGAAAATAGTACTGCAAATATCATGATAAATATATGAACAATAAGTCCTGAAATGCAAAAATATATAAAGTAGTTAACTCTTGAATTAAAGTAGCTAAATTTAAATATAACTGCTAAAATCAATATAATTATATTGATTGCTTGATGTATTATGAATTTTATCATTAAAATGCAACCAGATATTCCAGCAGGAATGCCATCCTCAATCATTGCATATAGCTGAGCTGGATGGCTTCCAGCTGAAAAAGGAGACACGGCACCAAAGAACTGTCCAATCATCTCAAACTTAAAAGATTTTATAAGTAGATTATCTGCTTTGTAAAATGTTTTTGTAATCACGTATAATGTAAGCATTTCGAAGAGCCAAAACAAAAGCATTAATATTATAGCTAATGCTATCCATAGAGGATTTAATGTTTTTATTTCTTGGATTAAAGAATTTAATCCTTTATTAAAAAGGAAAAATGATAAAAAAATGCAAGCTGAAACTACTACTATAATAGAATTAAATATTTTATTTTTCATCTAAATAACTCCTCAACATATATATATAAAATATTATTATTAAGAGTAGTTTTTGTATATTTAAATTATATATTCTACAAATTAGTTCAATATACATGTGTTGGTTTCTTTCCAAATGTGATTCAAATCACATCTTATTTTTGCTAAGCCAGTTATAATATACTCAAGATGGAAGTAGTAAATATACTATTTTTAAATTATAACAACTGTTGAGGAGGAGAATCATGTTTAAAGAATGGGAAGGATTTAAAGAAGGAACTTGGCAGGAAGGCATTGATGTAAGAAACTTTATACAAAAAAATTATAAATTATATGAAGGCGATTATTCTTTTTTAGAAAGTAAAACTGATAAAACAACTAAGGTGTGGGACAAGGCTTATGCTTTAATAGTTGAAGAAGTTAAAAAGGGAATTATTGATGTAGCTACAGATAGAGTGTCAGGAATTGATAATTATGATCCGGGTTATATAGATAAAGATAATGAAGTGATAGTTGGATTGCAGACAGATGCACCACTAAAGAGAATTGTAAATCCATTTGGTGGTATGAGAATGGTTCAAAGCTCACTACAGGAATATGGTTATGAACTTGATCCTGAAATTGAAAAACATTTCCCTAGATATAGAAAAACTCACAATGAAGGAGTTTTTGATGGATATACAAAAGAAATAAGATTAGCAAGAAGTGCAGGACTTTTAACAGGTTTACCAGATGCTTATGGTAGAGGAAGAATCATAGGTGATTACAGAAGAGTGACTCTTTATGGTATAGATTATTTAATAGAAGAAAAGAAAAAAGATTTAGATAATCTTCAAGGGGACATGCTTGATGAACTAATAAGAAAAAGAGAAGAAGTATCAATGCAGATAAGAGCTTTAGGTGAAATTAAATCAATGGCATCTAAATATGGTGTTGATATATCTAAGCCAGCCTCAAATGCTAGAGAAGCTGCTCAATATTTATACTTTGGCTATTTAGCAGGAATAAAAGAAAACAATGGAGCTGCTACTTCATTTGGTAGAACTTCAACATTCCTTGATATATATATTGAAAGAGATTTAGAAGCAGGGGTAATTTCAGAAAAAGAAGCTCAGGAAATAGTAGATCAATTGATAATTAAGCTAAGATTGGTTAGACATTTAAGAACTCCAGAATATAATGAGTTATTTGGAGGAGACCCAACTTGGGTAACAGAATCCATTGGTGGAGTTGGTATAAATGGTAAACCACTTGTAACGAAGAATTCTTATAGATATTTACACACTTTAATTAATCTAGGAACTTCAGCTGAACCAAACTTAACTGTTTTATGGTCTGATAAGTTACCAGAAAACTTTAAGAAGTATTGTGCAGAGATATCAATTAAGACAGATTCAATTCAATATGAGAATGACGAAGTAATGAGACCAGTTTATGGTGATGATTATGCAATAGCTTGTTGTGTATCAGCAATGAAGGTTGGTAAGGAAATGCAATTCTTTGGAGCTAGATGCAATATAGCTAAATCATTATTATATGCTGTAAATGGTGGAGTAGATGAACTAAAGGGAATTAAAGTTGTTCCAGGAATAGAGCAAATTACTGATGAATATCTTGATTTTAATAAAGTTAAAGCAAATTACTTTAAAGTTTTAGAATATGTTGCTAAAGTTTATGTAGATACAATGAATATAATTCACTTTATGCATGACAAATATGCATATGAAGCAGGACAAATGGCTTTACATGATACAGCAGTTGAAAGATTGATGGCCTTTGGAATAGCAGGACTTTCAGTTGCAATAGACTCATTATCTGCAATAAAATATGCGAAGGTTAAGCCAATTAGAAATGAAGAAGGCATAGCTGTAGATTTTGAAGTTGTAGGGGAATTCCCTAAGTACGGAAATGATGATGATAGAGCAGATGATTTAGGAGTAGAGGTAGTTACTAAGTTCTCAAGTGAACTTAAGAAACATCCTTTATATAGAGATGCTAAGCATACATTATCAGCATTAACAATAACATCAAATGTTATGTATGGTAAGAAAACTGGTACAACACCAGATGGAAGAAAGAAGGGTGAACCACTAGCACCAGGAGCAAATCCAATGCATGGTAGAGATATAAATGGAGCACTTGCATCACTTAACTCAGTAGCTAAGATACCATATAATGAAGTGTGCCAAGATGGTGTTTCAAATACATTTTCAATTGTTCCAGATGCACTTGGAAAGAGTGAAGAGCAAAAAGTAAATAATCTAGTTTCGATATTAGATGGATACTTTGTTCAAGGAGCTCACCATTTAAATGTTAATGTTCTTAACAGACAAACATTGATTGATGCAATGGAAAATCCAGATCAATATCCAACACTAACAATCAGAGTTTCAGGATATGCAGTTAACTTCAGCAGATTGTCAAGAGAACAACAATTAGAAGTTATAAGCAGAACATTTCATGAATCAATTTAATACAACAATGGTAATGAATAGGTAAGAAAAGAAGACGGCATTGAAGGTCGTCTTCTTTTTATATAGAATTAAAGTATGGAAAGCAGCTGTTACCTAAAAATAAAAAGGTTGTAAGGAGACGAGGATATATGGAAAATATAGATAAAGAGTTAATTCAGTGGGTTATCAACAAAATAGAAACTGAATATAACGGAGAGATTAGTTTACTATTAGGAAGAAAGGGTGCATGTAAGATTCCAACAGATGGAGATGATATGGCGTTTGATTTTTTTATACCAGCTTGTGATCATGGGTATTCTCTTGCAAGAACTTTTATAATTGATAATATGGGATACGATTTATTTCCTATGTCTTGGGAGAGAGTAGAAGGCTTAGCAGCACTAAATGAAAATATTACTTTTTGCTTAGCAGAGAGTGAGATTTTATATGCTAGAAATGAAACAGATAGAGAACGTTTTGAATTACTTAAGAGAACTCTATTTAATAATTTGAAGAATAAAGATTTTATATATAAGAAATCCCTAGAAAAAATTAGTTGTGCTATGGATATCTATAAGACTATGATGTTTGAAACTTCTATGTGCAGCATTAGAAAAGCAGCTGGAGGAATTACAAAATATTTATACGAGGCATTAGCAATAATTAATGGAACTTATACTAAAAGGGATTATGGATGTTCACAGGTGAATGAAGCAATAAAAGAGTTACCTAACATTCCTGCTGGCTTCTTGGAAAATTACGAAAGAATTCTTAGAGCAAAAGATGTTGAGTCTATATTAAAGCTTGTTCATGATTTAATGAATGACACAAGAGAATTCTTTAAGCAGTTTGTTCCACAAAATATGACTAATAACTGCAACTATGATGAATTAGCTGGATGGTATGAGGAATCTAGATATACTTTTAGGCGTATTGAATATGGATGTAAGAATAATTTATATATTGAGAGTTTTTCTTTGGGATGCTATTTACAAATAGAATTTGATATTCTTTCAGAAGAGATGGGCTTAGATAAGATGGATTTACTTGGTGTCTACGATGCAGATGATTTATCTTCTTTTAGAAAGCGTGCAAATGAGATAGAAGATTACATTGTAAATCAGATAAAGCAACATGGGGTAACCTTGAGAAAATATGATAATTTAGAAGAATTTTTGAAGTGTCAAAAGTAGCATATTACATTTTAAATATTAAACTGAGGAGCCAGTGATAGAATTATGAAATATAGAAATGCTTCAGAAATTTTGCCGGATAAATTGCTTCAAGAAATACAGAAATACACCTCAGGAGAAGCAATCTATATTCCCCAAGTTACTGAAAAACAGAAATGGGGAGAGTGTTCCGGAGCACGTAGATATTATAAGGAGCGCAATGAACAAATTTGTGAGAAATATAGAGCTGGAGTTCCAATGGAAGAACTAGCATTGACTTTTAATTTATCTTTAGAGAGTATTAGAAAAATAATATATCATAAATAATATGTAGTTATAAAAAAATGACTTGCCTAAAATGGGTAAGTCATTTTACTATAATAATATATAATTTATCAATAATATTCTACACTGGTAATAATGCTGTAAACCCAGTGTGTAGTTTATTTATTGAAATACATATTTTTGCAAAAAGATTAAAGGGGGAAAATTAATTGAAAAAGAAAAAGACACTTTATATGTTGCTTATACTACTTTTTACTGCAAGTCTTTTTACACCTAATGTTGTTGAGAAAGATGTTTATGCAGCTAATTTACCGCAAAATATGCAGGCAGCATGGATAGCCACAGTCTATAATTTAGACTATCCAAGCACACAAAATAATATGGCTAGCCAAAAAAATGAGTTTATTCAAAAGTTGGATAAATTAAAATCTATAGGTATTAACACTGTAGTAGTGCAAGTAAGACCTAAGGCAGATGCTTTTTATAAATCTAGTATTAATCCTTGGTCTGAATATTTAACTGGAGTTCAAGGAAAAAATCCAGGTTATGATCCTATGGATTTTATGATTAAAGAGGCACATAAAAGGGGAATGTCATTCCATGCATGGCTAAATCCTTATAGAGTAACTATGCCAGGTTCAGGAATAAGTTCTCTTTCTAAGAATCACCCAGCGAGACTTCATCCTGATTGGGTACTTAAGTATAATGATGCTTTGTACTATAATCCAGCAGTAGAAGGGGTAAAGAAGCATATTGTAGATACTGTGGTTGAAATAGTTAAGAAATATGATGTTGATGCAATACATTTTGATGACTATTTTTACCCATCAAATTATCCACTTCCTCAAGGACAAGGAAAAGATGGTTCAGTTGCAAACAGCAGAAGACAGAACGTTAATGATATGGTAAAGCGAGTTGGCAAGGCCATTAAGAGTACTAAGAAAAATGTATTGTTTGGAATAAGTCCAGCTGGAATTTGGAAGAATAAAGAATCTGATGCTACAGGCTCTAATACTTTAGGTAATGAATGTTACTATTCTGTATTTTCAGATACGAGAGCTTGGATAAAAAATGGATGGATTGATTATATTGTTCCTCAAATTTATTGGGAAACAGGAAATAAAGCTGCTGATTATGAAACCCTAGTTAAGTGGTGGTCAAATGAAGTGAAGGGAACTAAGGTGAAATTATACATTGGGCAGGGAATATATAAGAATGTAGTTGCCAATCAAATAGATACGCAGTTACAGATTAATAAAAAATACTCTCAAGTTGGTGGAAGTTTTTATTTTAGTTTAAAAGATTTATTATCAGATAAAACAAACTGCAAAGATAAAATAAAAGCTTTTAATCAAAATAAATCTCAAGGTTCAAATACTAATACTTCTAATAAATCATCTCAAAATAAAGTTAAGACAGGGATTGTTACAGCTAGTGTTTTAAATGTTAGAAGTGGTCCTGGTCTAAATTATTCTATTTTAACAACAGTAAGTAGAGGGGCAAGAGTAACTATTTTAGGCAGCAAAAATGGTTGGTATAATGTCAAGTTGTCAAGTGGAAGAGTGGCTTGGGTAAGTATGAGTTATGTTAAAGTAAATTAATTTATATGAGTACTCCTACGACGCTAGGAATAGGAGTTTCATTAATAATGTTGGTGGACAAGTTGTGAAAATTCGACAATATTCTCACCAACATTTAGGTGGAATAGTTCTATATGTATTTATAGACATATTAGTGCTGCATATGCACGTATGGTTTCTATGTGTATGTTTGAATGGTATATGAGTGTAGTATCTGCATATGTATAAGTGTTCAGCTAATTATATTATTGAGTAAAAATAGTAGTATTCATATTTTGTGATACTGCTATTTTATTTTGCGCCTAAAATTCTACAAAATTCTACAAAATTTCAGAAAAACTTCTTGACCGTTATTAGTTATGTGAGTAAAATAAGAAAGACATATAGAAAATGTTTCTAATTGCATTTCTTAAATTCATTATAATAGACAATACTTTTTGATTTTTATCCAAATTAAAGTCTTTAAGACCATTAGTCACAAAAAATTAATGTATAAGTAGTAAATAGGGGGATATTTTTAAAAAGTCAAAAACAAAAATTTAATAAGGGGACAAACTTATGAAGAATAAAATTATTAAGAGAACAATAGGAATTCTGCTATCATTAACTATGCTTAGTGGAGTAACTCAAGGGTTAGGTTTAGGAGTTAAACAAGCTTATGCATCAGTGCTAGGAATAGGTGCTGATAAAGATACATTTGTAGATAATGAAATCTATATTGATGGAAATAGGGGTATAGGAGAATCAAATTTTGCACCATATGAATCCAATTGGGTAGGTAGTATGGATGGAGGAGTTCAGAATTCCAAATCAGCTATTCATTTCAATTTAAATGGAGTAACTTCTAATGTTACAGATGCAAAACTGCAAATTTATACTACATATGCTACTCCTGGAATAACAAGTTTCTTTAATTTATATGGATCTTATAATGATTCATGGCCAGAATCAACAACTATTATTCCGCAACAGTCAACTGTAATTGTACCAAACCAACCAGTAACTGCTGAAGGACAGTGGATTACAATTGATGTAACTAATTTTATTAATGGTGAGATTAATGGGGACAAGCAAGCTACATTTGTATTATCAGCAATATCTGGTGGATTTGCATTTGCTTCAAGGGAAGCAACGAATGGAAGTGCACCTAGGCTTTTTATAGCCACTGTCTCAAATAGTATAATTACTCCAGCAACAGCTAGTTTTGATAAGAATACTTCAGCGCAAGCAGATGTAACAACTAGTATTGCAGCTAATGGAAATAGCTTGATTAACATTACAAATAATGGTGTGCCGTTAGTTGTTAATACAGACTATACAGTGTCAGGTAATGTAGTAACAATAAAGAAGGGATATCTTGCAGGTAGACCAGAAGGAACAACAGCATTACAATTTAATTTTAGTGCTGGAGCTCCTCAAACATTAGCTATTACAGTAAGTGATACAACGCCAAAGTATACAGTAACATTTAAGGATTATAATGGGACCGTAATAGGAACACCTCAAACTGTGACTTACGGAGGGGCAGCAACAGCACCATCTAATCCAACAAGAGTAGGTTATACTTTTGCAGGATGGGACAAGAGTTTTAACAATATAACTAGCAACACAGATGTAAATGCAACATATTCAGCAAGTAATTATACAGTAACATTTAAAGATTACAATGGCACAGTAATAGGTACACCTCAGGTAGTTAGTTATGGAGGAACAGCAACAGCACCATCTAATCCAGTGAGAGCAGGATATACCTTTACAGGATGGGACAAGAGCTTTAATAATATAACTAGAAATACTGATGTAAATGCAACATATTCAGCAAGTAATTATACAGTGATATTTAGAAATTATGATGGAACAGTATTATGGCTACCTCAAACAGTTAGTTATGGAGGAACAGCTATAGCACCGCCAATTATTCCAACAAGAACAGGGTATACGTTCACAGGATGGGACAAGAGTTTTAATAATATAACTGATAATTTAGATGTAAATCCAACATATTCAGCAAATAATTATACAGTAACATTTAGAGATTATAATGGAGCAGTAATAGGTATGCCTCAAACAGTTAGTTATGGAGGAACGGCTATAGAACCATCAATTAATCCAACAAGGACAGGGTATACATTTACAGGATGGGACAGGAGTTTAAATAATGTAACTGG
Source organism: Clostridium sp. TW13 (assembly GCF_024345225.1). Classification (NCBI taxonomy): domain Bacteria; kingdom Bacillati; phylum Bacillota; class Clostridia; order Eubacteriales; family Clostridiaceae; genus Inconstantimicrobium; species Inconstantimicrobium mannanitabidum. Next base: position 2,924,135 of record NZ_BROD01000001.1, on the reverse strand, counting down.
AAATCTAGATGTAAATGCAACATATTCTATAAAGCACTTTTTAGTATCATTCGTAGATAATGATGGTGTAACAACAATAGGAACTTCTCAAAGCATAGAATATGGTGGAGTAGCATCACCACCTATACCGCCAGTAAAAGAAGGATATACATTTGCAGGTTGGGATAAAGAGTTTAATCTTATAGAAGGTGACATAGTAGTTGTCGCACAATATAATATTAATCATTATGCAGTGACTTTTCAGGATTATGATGGAACTCAAATAGGAACAGTACAAAGAGTAGAATACGGACATGGAGCAGTAGCACCACAAGCCCCAGCAAGAGAAGGATATACCTTTGCAGGATGGGATAAGAGTTTTGACCATATAACAGGAAACTTAATAGTAAAGGCAACATATACAATCAATCACTATGATGTGACATTCCAAAATTATGATGGAACTCAAATAGGAGCAGTACAAAGTGTAGAATACGGACATGGAGTAACAGCACCAGAAGTGCAATTAAGAGAGGGATATGGGATAAGAGTTTTGATCATATAACAGGAAATGTAACAGTAACAGCAACATACACAGCAAATCACTATGATGTAACATTCCAAAATTATGATGGAACTCAAATAGGAGCAGTGCAAAGTGTAGAATATGGACATGGAGCAACAGCACCAGAAGTGCAACTAAGAGAAGGATATACCTTTGCAGGATGGGACAAGAGTTTTGACCATATAACAGGAAATGTGACAGTAAAAGCAACATATACATCAAATCACTATGATGTGACATTCCAAAATTATGATGGAACTCAAATAGGAACAGCACAAAGTGTAGAGTACGGACATGGAGCAACAGCACCAGAAGCTCCAGTAAGAGAAGGATATACATTTACAGGGTGGGACAAGAGTTTTGACCATATAACAGGAAATGTAACAGTAAAAGCAACATACACAATAAATCACTACACAGTAACATTCCAAAACTATGATGGGACTCAAATAGGAACAGCACAAAGTGTAGAATATGGAAATGAAGCTACAGCACCAGAAGTACCAGCAAGAGAAGGCTATACATTTATTGGATGGGACAGAGTTTTTAATAATATAACAAGTAATGTTGAAGTGAAAGCTATGTATGCAGTAAATCATTCTACAGTAACTTTTGTAGATTATAATGGAGCAGTAATTGGAAATCCACAAACTATAGAATATGGTAAACCAGCAATAGCGCCATCTGTTCCTACAAGAAAAGGATATACTTTTATTGGTTGGAATAAAAACATTGATTCTATAACAGGAAATTTAACAGTAACAGCAAAGTATGAAATAAATCACTATGTAGTTATATTTAAGGATTATAATGGTACAGTATTATCAACACAAAACATTGAATATGGTAAAGATGCTGTGGCACCTAATGAACCGACTCGAATAGGTTATAAATTCTCAGCATGGGATAAGAAATTTAATAATATTTCTGAAAATATAGTTGCTACCGCTGTGTATGTTACTGGAATAACATATAACATACCAGAAAAGAGTGTGGACAAAAATACTAAAGAAGTAAAAACAGCACTTGGATACTTTACTAGTGGGAAAAATACTATAGTAGTAAATACTAAAGAGGCACATTTAATTATTCCTACTAATGTAGTAAGTTCTTCTGATTTAAGTGGTGTTGATTATATAAAAGTTTTACAAAAAACAGTTGATAGTACTAGCAAAAATGAATTAATTAAGAAATTACCATCAGATGTAAAGACTGTTGGGGCAGTACTTGATTTTAGAATACAATTATTTAATTATAATAACGCACTTATTAAGGATATACACAAATTTGCTAATAATCAGCAAGTTAAGATAAGTATAAAGCTTAACAGTGAGGATATAAAAAACATAGATACTAGTAAGTTATCTGTATATTACTATGATGATAGTATTAAGAAATGGATAGAGCTAGGTGGAAGTTTTGATAAAAATACAATGGAATTCAATTATTATACTTCTCACTTTACTAAATTTGCAGTAATGCAAAAAACAAAAAACAATGCAGAAACTAATAAAAATAATGAGAGTACTTTACCAAAGCCTGCAAGTTCAGAAAAATCTTCTTCAAAAATTACAGATGCAAAAACTAACTTGCCACAAACTGGTTCAGCTGTAGATCTTATTGATTTACTTTCAATAAGTGGAGTGCTTGTATTGTCTGGAATTTGGTTAGTAAGAAGAAAAATAAAATAGAATTTAAAAATAAAATTCATTAAGGAGGTGTAGCACTAGCAGTTTTCAACTACTAGTGCTACACCTTTTTTATTAAGTTAATATTAATTGTGAATAATACGTATTTAAATAATGTTAATTAATATTTAAAAAAAAATTCATAAAATCATTGACAGACGTTTTCAAACTTGATATCATGATTGTGTGATATAGTATGTAACTGGTAATCAGGCATTAACTATGCATAGATATTTGAGGATGTTTATGTTAGTTGATGCTTTTTTTGCGCGCGGAAAGCATCTAAACATCCCAGTCTACAAAAGTATTACAAAAAAAGGAGAATTTTCATGAAAGACAGAGTATTTGGCGTTTTACAACGTGTAGGAAGATCATTTATGCTTCCAATAGCTATTTTACCAGTAGCTGGATTACTTTTAGGTATAGGTGGCTCATTTACAAATGAGACAATGCTTAAAACTTATGGACTTTATAATATAATGGGACCAGGTTCCGTAGCTAATTCATTGCTTACAGTAATGAACGCAGCAGGAAATATAGTATTTGGTAACTTACCATTAATATTTGCAATAGGTGTTGCAATAGGTATGGCTAAAAAAGAAAAAGATGTTGCAGCTTTATCAGCAGCCATCGCGTTCCTTATAATGCATGCATCAATAGGTGCTATGATTACAATTAACGGAGGAACTAAGGCTCTTCTTAATGGAGCATCAACTTCAGTTCTTGGTATAACATCATTACAAATGGGTGTTTTCGGTGGTATTATAGTAGGTCTTGGTGTAGCAGCACTTCATAATAAATTTTATAAGATTGAATTACCACAAGTATTATCATTCTTTGGTGGTACTAGATTTGTTCCTATAATAAGTGGACTTGTTTATTTATTCGTTGGTATAGTAGCATTCTTTGCTTGGCCTCCAGTTCAATCAGGTATTTATAAAGTTGGATCTGTTGTGTTACAATCAGGTTATGCAGGAACATGGTTATATGGCTTAATGGAACGTTTATTAATTCCATTCGGACTTCACCACGTATTCTATTTACCATTCTGGCAAACTGCAGTTGGTGGTACAGCTGTTGTTGGTGGAAAAGTTATAGAAGGTGCTCAAAATATTTTCTTTGCTCAATTAGGAACTCCAGGAATCACTCACTTCAGTGTTTCTGCAACAAGATTTATGTCTGGTAAATTCCCATTAATGATATTTGGTTTACCAGGAGCAGCACTTGCTATGTATCAATGTGCTAAACCAGAAAAGAGAAAATTAGTAGGAGGTTTATTATTATCTGCAGCGTTAACTTCAATGCTTACTGGTATTACTGAACCAATAGAATTTACGTTCTTATTCGTTGCACCAGCATTATATGGACTTCACTGTATATTTGCAGGAACTGCATATATGTTAATGCATATGTGTGGAGTTGGAGTTGGTATGACATTCTCTGGTGGACTTATCGACTTATTCCTATTTGGTATTTTACAAGGAAATGCTAAGACAAGTTGGATATGGATTCCAATTGTAGGTATAGCATATTTTGTAGTATACTATTTATTATTCACATTCTTAATTAAGAAATTTAACTTAAAGACTCCAGGTTGTGATGATAACGAAGAAGTTAAACTTTATCGTAGAAGCGATGTAGAAGCTAAGAAAAATGGTCAAGGTCAAGCAGAAACTGCTGCAGGAGAAGTAGATGAACTTTCAGCTATGATCTGTGAAGGTCTTGGTGGAAAGAAAAATATTTCAGACATTGACTGTTGTGCAACTAGATTACGTTGTACAGTACACAAATCAGAATTAGTAAATGAAGCTCTGTTAAAATCAACAGGAGCATCAGGACTTGTTCATAAGGGTGTTGGAGTTCAAATTATTTATGGACCAAGAGTAACTGTTATAAAATCTAATTTAGAAGATTATTTAGTTACAGCACCAGATGAAGAAGTTTTAGTTAAATCAGTAGAAACTAAAAAAGAAGAACAAACAACTAAAGAAGTTGCTAAAGAAGAAGTTCAAGGAAAAGTTGTAAATACTATAATCTTAGATAGCCCATTAACAGGTGAAGCTAAGGATTTATCAGAAACACCAGATGAAGCATTTGCAGGTAGAATGATGGGAGATGGCGCTATGGTTGTTCCAGTTGATGGTACAGTAGTAGCACCAGCAGACGGTACAGTAAGTTTTGTATTCCCAACAAAACATGCAGTAGGATTTACTACCAATGATGGACTTGAACTACTTATTCATGTAGGAATAGACACAGTTAAACTTGATGGAAAAGGCTTTGAAGCTTTCGTAGCAGAAGGAGACAAAGTTAAAAAGGGTGATAAACTATTAAGTTTTGATATTAAATTTGTTAAAGAAAATGCACCATCTGTTGCATCACCATGTATATGTACAGCACTAAGTAATAAACAAAAAGTTCGTTTATTAAAAACAGGTGCTATAAAGGCAGGAGAAGCTCTATTTGCAGTTGATGTATTAGAATAACAATAAAAAGAGGAGGCATAAAATGTTCAGAGTAGTAAAGGCACTAAATCATAATAGTGTAATTGCTGTAGATATGGAGACATATAAAGAATATATCTTGCTGGGAAAAGGTATAGGCTTTGGAAAAAGAGTCAATGAACGTATGGAAGCTGGAGAAGATACAAAAGTATATCTTCTCCAGAAGGAAACAGATAGAGGATCGACAAAAGAAATAATAAATAATATAGAACCTCAATCACTAGAAATAGCAAGTGCTATTATTATGGAAGCAGAAAAGAAATTTAAGTCAGTAGATGAGAACATTTTATGCCCTCTTGCAGATCATATTACATTCGCAGTAAAAAGAATTAGAAATAATGAAAGTATAAGCAATCCATTGACACAAGATATCAAGGCTCTGTTTCCGGATGAATATCAAGTAGCGTGCAAAGGAAGAGATGTTATAAAGGAGATAGAAGGTGTTGATATAAACGAAGATGAGATTAGTTATATAGCACTTCACATTCATTCTAGCTTAAGTGATGAAAAAATATCGCAGGCAATGGAAACTGCAATGTTAGTTAGAGAATGTATTACATGCATCGAAGATAACATAGGGAAGACAATTGATATTGAATCATTATCCTATAATCGTCTTATGAGCCATATAAAATATATGGTGGCAAGATCATTAAAGGGTGAAGCTATAAAGCTTGATATGAATGATTATATTAAAGAAAGATTTCAAAAGTCATTTGAAATAGCAGAGGGCATATGCCAAAAGCTAGGTAGAGGAATCAGAAAAAAGATTGCAGAAGTCGAAATTGGTTACCTTGCAATGCATATTGAAAGAGTATTTTCAGATGAATCAGTAGACTAAAAATATGAAAAGTATCCTAACATTTTTGTGTTAGGATACTTTTTGTTTTTCTCCAAAGTGGCATTTTTACTATAAATATTTAAATATATATATTTTTTTATAGATATATATTTAAATAAGTTTTCTATACGGTATTTGACTATTTGCTTAAAACGGTAGTTAAGCAAATGCAATTTTATTATTCACATAATTGTTGTATAATGTAATTTAATTAATTTGATATGAGTATATTTGGGTTAAACTAATAAAAATTTTAGTTATGATATATGGAGGAAATAGTATGAATAATCCATTTATAAAAAATGGTGCGGTAAGTTTAAATACATCTATAAATAAGCTGATAATAAGAAAAATGCCAATAGATAAAGTAAAACAAGATTTAGAAGGTAAGGCAGCAATAGATATTTTTTCTACAGAGTTATTTATTGAAGAAATTAAGATAAGAAGTGAGATGTTAAGATTAGATTTAAATTGCATAGATGAAAAGAAGTTACCTCAGTATTTAAATCAATGTTTAGAAAGTAATAATGTTATAGTTAAGGATACAGCCAATGATATTATTAAATTATTTGGTGAAAGATTAGCTATTATTTTGTTAACTTTGAAGAAAGGTGAGAATATTAATAGATTGGGAAGAAAGGATTGGGATGATAGTAACTGGGAGTATTGGAATCAATTAAAGAATGTGATTTTAGTTGGAGGTCTTTCAAGTGAAAGATTAGGAGAAAAGTTAAAATTCTATATAGAAGAAGTTTTTAAAGATTCAAATGAAGAGGGATATAACATTATTTTAAGTAAAGATTCTTCTAATGTTGGAATAAAAGGCTGCTCTACATATATTGATGGGGATCAAGAAAAATCATATTTGATTTTTGATTGTGGACATACTTTTATAAAGAGAAGTCTAGTAAAAATGTGCAATAAAGAAATTATCAATATTATACGATTGGATAAAGTCTCATCTAGACATGTTGTATGTGATATTGATAATGATCAAGAGAAAAAGAATGAGGCTATAGAATTGCATAAGTATCTTTTGAATATAATCATAGATACAGTAAATGATGCTAACTCAAAAATCGAATTAGAAAGATCAAGAAAATACAAAACGAAAGCAGGAGAGTATTTAGGTAATGAAAGTATAGGCAATCAAATAGTAATAAGTATAGCCAACTATGTTAACAATGGTTTATTTGTCAATAGGGGTGGTTATGGGAAATTAAGATTAATAGCAGATAATTATGAAAAATATTTGTCTGATGAGTTATATAAAAGCATTGGGAAAAGGTTCAATATAACATTTGTACATGATGGCACTGCTATGGCTGCTGCTTTTTCAGACTATCCTAATTCAGTTTGCATATCCTTAGGAACTTCATTTGGAGTGGGATTTCCTATAGATAAAAATTGCTAAGATTAGATATAGATAAAGTTAAAAAGAATGGCTTGTTTTGTTTGATATGATAGTAGTTATATGCAAGGTAGGTATCAGTAAATTTATTTTGAATATAAAAGTGAAAAAACATGCATCGAATATAAGTAATTAGGTGCATGTTTTTTTTAGCTAGCACTATAATTACTAGATTTCTATTGTTTCAGGTTGACCTTTAAATGAATAGAATGTAGCAGTACCTTTTGTGAAGTATAAAACTTCAAAAAGTCCATCTGTTACAGAATACATATTTTTTAATGCAGGATTAGCTTCTAACATTGCAGTTTTTGCAGCTTCTGAACTATCAACAGCTACAGTACCACTTAGACGAATCCATTCAGCACCTTTAGTTGCACTGATTTCTACTTTAGAATTTTGTTGCATTTGCTTAAAACAATCCTTAGTGTTATTTGTTGCGATATAAATTTTATTATTGTATTCAACTACAGCACCAAAAGGACGAACTCTAGGTTGGTCATCATCTGCTGTTGCTAAATAAAATGTACCTACTTTTTGTAAAAATTCAATTACCTTATTCATTTCTTGACCTCCATATGTTTTTTGCTGTACATTTATTATATAATATACATTGTGAATAGCAAGTACGTTCTTTTAGTGTAGTTAGTATCTAATAATGTACTATTAGAAATATGGAGGGAACATAAATGGGAGTAGATAAAGATTTTTTTGGTATTTGCCCATATTCGACTTCTCAGAAAATTTTTTCGGGGAAATGGAATATTGTAATCATGCACCTATTAAGTGAGAAATCTTATAGATTTGGTGAGCTTCAAAGAGCATTAGGAGGAATTACACAAACAACTCTTACAAAGCAATTAAGATTTTTAGAAGAATATAAAATGATCCATAGAAAAGTATATCAAGAAATACCTCCAAAGGTTGAGTATTCATTGACTGATATAGGAAAAGAGTTTTTACCAGTATTAAAAGAATTTCAGATATTTGGAGATAAGTATATTGACTTTTTATCAAAGGATAAATAGAAAACCCCAATTGTGGTTATGTACATAACTACAATTGGGGTTTTAAAATATTCGCAATAAAAAAGTGGATATAAGCCACAATACATTACATCAAATACGTTGTATTACTTAAGATTCCCAATAAAAAAGTGGTTATAAGCTCCTAATAAAAGGAGTATTGTGTAAAATGCTTAATGATTTCATTAAAAAAGAGAATTAGAGTATTTCTAATATTTCTACTGTGTAGTTATCACCAGGAGCTTTAACCTCAACTACATCTCCTGCCTTTTTGCCTGTTAATGCTTTACCTAAGTCTGATTCTATGCTTATGCACATATTTTCAGGGTCTAAGTCTAGAGTAGTTACTAGTGTTACAATCTCTTCTTCATCATCTTCAACAAATCTGACTTTAGCTTTGCTGTTAATTCCTAGTGATGATTTATTTAAACCACTATCCTCTACTACAGTAGCTGTTGAAATCATAGTTAATAAGTACTGAATTCTGTTATCATTTTCTCTATAATTTGCACAAGCTTCTTTATACTCAGCATTTTCTGATCTATCACCATGTGCTGCAGCTATCATTTTTTCTTTAGCTATCTCAGCTCTCTTTACTGTCATTCTATATTCTAATTCTTCTCTTAATTTTTTAATATTCTCTTCTGTTAGTTGATTATTCATAAAAATTGGCCTCCCGTAGAATAAACTAAGTTAAATTAAAGACTATAATTATATATGCTTGAAGCAATGATCATAGTCCTTTTTATTGTTTCAAAATAAACTATGTTAATATTATATAATATATAGAAAAAAATTAAAGGCATTTTGACTAGTTTTATGTAATTAAGTAGCTTAAAATATTTTATATCAAGTGAATCTTAGTTGAACTTATCCAGGAGCGTGCAGCCGTTATCTCCAACTTAAGCAGAGAACCTAAATCTATGATTTAGTGTGAATCGGTTAAGCAGACATCTCAAATCTATGATTTGATGATGGTCGCTTACTCTGTGAGTACTCATCTGACTTTAGGAAGAGGAGTTTCATATAAGATTGGAGTGTTACGAATGTTAGCTATCGGATAAACTACTAAATATATAGTGTAAATTAATAATTACTAGAAACTTTAAATAAAAATTATGAATTATTGTTTTTTTAGATTGTGACAGAAGCTCAAGAATATAAAAATAATAGAAGTTTGATTAATACTAATGAGATATAGGAGATAAAATAGTGTCAGAAGAAGTTAAAATGAGATATCCAACATATCTTAAGGAGTTTAAGTGTGTGGGAGGAAGTTGTGAAGATAACTGTTGCTGTGGTTGGGCTATACACATTGATAGGATTACTTTTGAAGAGTATAAACATATTCAGGATAAAAAAATGAAAAGATATATTAATAAAAATATATTTGTAAAGAAAAGATGTAACAATGAAAAAATAGACTATGCTCAGATAAAACTAAAGCGTAATAAGAGGTGTCCTTTTTTAAATAAAGACAACTATTGTATTATTCACTCTAATCTAGGTGAAGGTTATTTATCAAACGTTTGTGCTATTTTTCCAAAAGTATTAAATAGAATAGATGAATACTATGAAATGTCATTAGATGTATCCTGCATAGAAGCTGCAAGAATTTTGCTTACTAAAGAAGAAGGTATAGAATTTATTGAAGGAAATCATAATTTAGGTAAGCATGTACTAACACTAGCTATTGATACCAATGATAGAATAAATGAAAATACAGGTTACAAGTACATAAAATTAATACGAGATATGAGTATTGAAATTGTAAAGAATCGAAAATACAATTTAAGCGAGAGGCTGCATTTTCTTGGAGTCTTTTTACAACATACATGTAAGATAGTAGACTATGATATTGAAGAGTTGCCGAAATTTATAAGTACATATAAGTTAAATTCATTGAGTAGATTCAAACCAGAAAAAGAAAGATATATTCTTCAGTTATCATTTTATAAGATTATGTTAGAGAAGTTAAAGGTATTTGAGAAAGAGAACAATACTCAGAAAAAATTAAACATAAAAGAAGTTATAAGTGGTAAGAGTAGCCATTTTCAATCTAGTATAAAAAAAGTAATGTCTGGCTTTAAGTTAAATGAAGATAAAAGTATTATGGAGAACTCATCTATATTCATAAGAGCATATGATCTTTGTGAACATAACATTTTTGAAGAATATAGCTATATATTTGAAAACTATTTAGCTAATCATATGTTTAAAGAACTTTTCCCTTTTTCGGAAAATGATAAAATAATGGATGGCTATATTATGCTTCTTGTTAGATTTTCATATATAAGATTTTATCTTGTAGGTCAATATCTTGCTGGAGTAGATATGTCTAAAGAAAATATAATTAGATCAATTCAAGTATTATCAAAGGAAATAGAACATGATGCTACATATTTAGAAGATGTATTAAGGTATATAAAAGAAAATGATTTGAATAATGCTAGGTTTGCTAATATACTTCTGTGATTTTTTATAAATGACAAGTATAGTATGAAGAAATATGTAGTTTATTTATTAGGACATATATAAGTTTGTTTCTAGCAATTCACATACAAGAAAGTGAATAGTTTAGTGTGAAATTAAAAATAATAATTATAATCTAACAATACAACTATCACTTATAGATTAGGAAGAATTAAATTTATCTGAAAAAGTTTTATTGTTTGACCAAATTGTACAATGCAAAATAATCTGTAGGAGATGAAGTAAATGAGCTCAAAATATAAGAATACTAAAAAGAAAATGGCATCTTTAGGGCTTAGGAAAACTGTAGATGGAGACTATACTTATATTGATGTTAATGACAAAAATTCAGAATTTACTCCTATAAGAAATAGAGAGAAAAAGAGTTAGATGAAAATGTAATAATTGTAGTTAACTTGTTGAGTGCTCCTTAAAAATGCAACTAATTAAGGAGCACTCATTTTTGTTTCAATAGTATATAATAGATAGCTTATCGGTTAAACTTGAATTTTTTTATTATGTTGTTTTATTAAAAATATTTACAAAAGGAAAAAACAATTATATAATGATTTACGATGAGTAAACTATTTACACTGAGTAAATGACTGGAGGGAATAATGTCAAAAGAAAATATTAAAAGTAAACTACCTTTACTTATATTAATGCTTAATTTGTTTATAGCTCTGCTTGGACAAGGCATGGTAATTCCGATTTTACCAGACTACTTAAAGCAGTTTAATGCAGCAGGATCAGCAGCGGGGTATTTGGTAGCTGCATTTGGAGCAGCACAATTCATTTTTTCACCTATAGGAGGTCAATTGTCAGACAAGTATGGTAGAAAAAAGATGATATTATCAGGATTGTTTTTTACAGTAATTTCTGATTTCATGTTTGCAATTTCATATAAGTTAGTTGAATTGTACATAGCACGATTTATAGGAGGAATTGGACTGGGAATTATGGTTCCGTCTGTTCTTGCATATGTAGCTGATATGACAACAAAAGAAACTAGAGCAAAAGGAATGGGATATTTAAGTGCTTCTATGAATTTAGGCATGGTTCTTGGACCTGGAATAGGAGGGATTATAGCAGGATTCGGAATTAGAGTTCCATACTTCTGTGCATCAGGCTTAGGATTAATTGCTACCTTGCTAACTTTTATACTTCCTGAAACACTACCTTTAGAAAAGAGAAATAGGGCTGCAAAGTGGCAAAAACAACAATCTATAGGTAAGCAACTAATTCAATCTGTACATGCACCATATTTTAAACACTTACTTCTTATATTGGTTATGACATTTGGATTGGTAAACTATGAAACAGTATATTCTTTATATGTTGAACATAGATATGGATTTGCAGCAGATAAAATTTCTGTGCTTATAACTTTGGGAGCAGTTATAGGAATTATCACTCAAGTGGGACTTATTGATAAGGTAATTAAGAGATTTGGAGAATACAAGTTAATTAGATTTTCTTTAGTAATGTCAGCGATAGCTCTTTTCTTGATGATAGTTAAAGTTAATTTTATATACTTATTATTAGTATCTTCAATATTTTTTGCTTTTAATTCATTTTTAAGACCAACAGTAAATACAATGCTTGCAAATGAGGCTGGTGATCAACAAGGATTTGTTTCTGGCTTGAATACTACTTATACTAGTATAGGTAATATAATTGGCCCTATAATGGCAGGAAACCTATTTGACGCACATATTTATTTGCCATATACTGTAGGTGGTTTCATTCTTCTTGGAACTATACTTTTAACTAAGCAGGAAAAGAAGTTATATGTAAATGGAGTAGTTGAAAATGAGTGATTCATGGCATAACAATATAAAAAACAAAAATAGAGAAGAAATAATAGCAGCAGCTCGTGAATTATTTCTAAAGCATAACTTTATAAATGTCAATATAAAAGATGTATGCACCTTAGCTGGAGTTAGCAGAGTTACATTTTATAAGCATTTTCAATCAATAGATGAATTGATATTTGAAGTGCAAATAGATATATTAGTTAACATGGATAAGGCTATAAAAACTAGTAGTGAAGCTGAAACTTGTGGTAAGGATAAGCTTAAGTCGATGCTTTATGCTTGGATAAACTTTGCTAAGAGTAATGAGGACCAGATAAGATATATTACTTTGTTTGATATTTATTATGGAGCCTATAATTCTAATGAGCAGTTAAAAAGTAATTTTGATAAATTTGTGAGTGTCTCAAATAAGGATTTTATAGATAAGATTATTAGTGATGGAATTAAAGATGGCTCTTTTAAGGATGATATAGACCCTGTAAATACTGCTTATTGTATTTTTCAAACTATAATGGGTGTTTTACAAAGAATGAGTTGCGCTAGGATTCCTAATATTGGCAAAGAGGTTACATATGATGATATTGCATTTTCAGTTGCTAACATGATTATAAACTCTATTAAAAGAGAAGATAAGAATTAAGAAAAACACTACAATTAGATTTAGTTGTAGTGATTTTTTATATAAATATTTTTAGAAATTATAAATATAGCTGTGTATATTTTCTGATATAACAATGAGGAGAGTTTTCTATATAAAGAACTATACAGAAATGTTTATTATCTTTATTATGTTTGAAGAATCATTTAGTATTAATATAAATATATTATAATTTGTTAAGTACAATGAAACAAAGAAGAAATAAGGAGAGAGAAAAGACAGTACAAGGTTGATAATTAAATGTAAAAGAAGTTAAATTGATATGCTAACAGCTTAATTTGTGGAGGGTAAGATGAAAAAAGAATTTATGGAAATTTTAAAGGTTTTTGAACAAGCTTATGTAGACAGAGATTGCAGCAAGATAGATGATTTTATGCTAAGACTATTTGATAAAGAGGAAGATGTAGTAATAGTCGGGACAAGCAGTGGAGAATGGTGCTTGGGCCATGAAGCTGTAAAGGATATATTTTTAAGCGATTGGCAATATTGGGGTGACGTTAGATTAAAGCCTGATAAAGCTAATATAATAGAATTGGAAAATACTGGGTTAATATATGTTCCAGGGACTGTAAAGCATCATTTTAATAGTAAGAGTGAAACATACACACGTTATTTAGGATATGTAGAAGATTATTTTAAAGAGGATTGTGATGATAGCAAAAAGCCTAATAAGATTAAATTAGCTGAAATAAATTGGATGTTAACTCATTTGCTATCTCAAAGAGATACTGTTGAGAGAGAATATTTATGGGATGTAAATATTTCTTTTATTCTAGTTAAGAAGTCTGATAGATGGATAGTAAAACATATGCAATTTTCAATTCCCGTGCTTGGCTACTTGCCAGATGTTAGATTCTATGATGGAAGTGATGCTCTAGGTTACTTTAATGAAGAGACTAAGCAACTTGAGGAATATTGTATAAAAAATAATTGCTTATGTAGAGCTGAAGTATTAAGCAGATTAGAAAGTTTCAATGAAGAGTATTTGAACAAAGACAAAGATATAAACAATATTATTAATAAATACTTTGTAAGTAATAATCCTTTGCTTATTAATATAAACAATAATACCTATAGTACTGAAGAAGAAATACAAAAGTTTATTCAAGAACACAGAGTTTCTTATGATGAAGTAAATTTAGATTGTAAAAATTGTTTAGTTAGTTCTAATGAAGAGGTTGCTTGGGTAGTTACTCATGGAACTATGAAAAAGGTAACTTCTGAAAAAGAAAGTCTAAAATATGCTGTAGATAAGATTAAGAGTATTTTTGTTGATAATATGAATGACAAGGAAAAATTATTTAAAATAAGAAGAAGCATTGCAGATACTTTTAAGGAAATTTCAAAGGGAGAAGAATGTATTTGGCCTTTTAGATTTGAAGCAGTAATGGTCAAAGAAAGTGGCAATTGGGTATTTAAATATTTTCAATATTCCCTTCCTTTTAATATTATATTAGAAGGAAAAACGGATGCAGCAGTTTTATTAGAAAAGTGATGAAATTATATTAAAACTAGCAAATAATGCAATTTATTTTAGAATATGTAGAAATATATTTTATCAATGAAAAATTATATATGATAACGAAGTATTAAGAAAATATATAATCGAATGATAAAAGAGCAGATATTAATATGAAATGTTATTGACATTATAAAACGATAGTATTATAATTATGGAAAAGTTAAACAATAAATACGTAGATTGAGAAAAGTAGATTCTGTAGCATTTAGCAAGAGACTTATCATTTGGTGGAAGATAAGATTTGCGAAAGATTTGAAAATCACTCATGAGTAGTTAGCTGAAGATATATTATATATTGTGTAAGCAAGACCGGTAGCAACCGTTATATTGCCTGATATTAAATAGGTTTTCCTTGAGATATTTTGAGTGGCTGCATATATGTAGCAATAAGAGTGGTACCGCAGAGCTATAGGCTTTGTCTCTAATTAATTGAATTAATTGAGACAAAGCCTTTTTTATTATTTAAGAAATTATAATAAAGCTGAATTTGTGGATGCTTTTTAAGCGAGAAGAAACAGACTATTTGTTATTTGGAAACTATTTACTAAGGCAAAGTTGTCACAAAGTATTAATAATAAATAAAATCAAACAGTGTACAAGCAAGTACACGAGATATTAGTTGGAGGATGAAAAAATGAGCAATTACAGTGTGTTTTTACCAAGTTATAGTATAGGAGATGATGTTTATAAAGAAATTCCTAAAGTGTGTGGAGCTTATGGGAAAAAAGCAGTAGTAGTCGGTGGAAAAACTGCAATGGAAAAAGCTAAGGAAGCACTTTTAGAAGGGGTTAAGGATTCAGATATAGAGATAATAGATTTTGTATGGTTTGGAGGAGATTCTACTTATGAAAATGTAGAAATGTTAAAGAAAAATCCAGTAGTTGCTAGTGCAGATATGATATTTGCAGTAGGGGGAGGAAGAAGTGTTGATACAAGTAAAACCATGTGTGATGAGACAGGACAACCAATCTTTGTATTTCCAACAATAGCTTCAAATTGTGCCTCAATAACAGCCACAACAGTTATTTATGATGGTAATACTCATGTTTTTAAGGAACTGTATTTTACTAAAAAGCCAGCTATCCACTGTTTTATTAACACTAAGATAATAGCAGAGGCACCAAGTAATTTCATATGGGCAGGTATAGGAGATGCCCTATCTAAGGAATATGAATGTACATTTTCTGCAAGAGGAGATGAACTTGATCATACCAATCTTTTAGGTGTTGACATAAGTCGTAATTGTGTTGAACCATTATTGAAGTATGGTAAAAAGGCTTATGAAGATGCTAAAGCACATAAGGTCTCAAAAGAATTGGAGCAGGTAATTCTTAATATTATAATTACCGCAGGTCTTGTATCAGTACTTGTAATTAATGATTACAACAGCTGTCTTGCACATTCAGTATATTATGGTTGCACAACGCTAGAGCAGATAGAAAAGAATCATCTTCATGGTGAAGTGGTATCTTATGGAGTTTTGGTTATGCTTACTTGTGATAAGCAATTTGAAGAGAGAGATAGGGTTTATAGGTTTAATAAGAGCATTGGTCTTCCAACATGTTTAGCAGATATTGAGGTTGAAGAAAAGGATCTTGATAAAGTTCTTGATAAGGCAATGGAAACAGGGGATATTAAGCACGTACCTTATGAGATAACTAGAGAAATGATTTATAATGCAATAATGGAGTTAGAAGAGGTTGGGCTATAGTATAGAAAGGATGAATAAGATAAAAAATATATTATGCAGATGATTGAATTATTTACATGTTGAAATGAAACTATTATAGAACCACTATACTTTAAGGAATCCGTGTTATGCAGAACTGTTCAGTATCCATATAGAACTGTTCCATAATAATGTTGGTGGACATATAGGAGGACAAGTTACAAAAATTCGACATTTTTCTACCAACATTTAAGTGGAATAGTTCTATACAAACTTTATCTTGTGCATATAAGCAGAAAGGAACATATAATGTACTGTATGCCTAAAATTACTTTCAGAAGACTACTTGATTTGGAAGTTTTGGATTTTCGGGAAAGTTTATACAGTATCCATAAAATGTTGACAAAATCAGTTGTGTCTATAAAATTAAATGTGAACAGAAAGGGGGAGTTTAAATGAAAAAGAAAATTTTTAGACCAATTATGTCAGTATTGATTTGTCTTCTATTGATTACGTTGTTAGGGGGAAATTATAATCCTACAATAGCTACAGCAGCAACTAATAATTCTAGCGGAAATTTAAAAATTCATTACATTAATGTTGGACAAGGTGATTCAGAGCTAATACAAGTTAATGGGAAGAATATACTTATTGATGCTGGAACAAGTGATGAAAAATCATTAAATTATCTTAAATCACTTAAAATTACTAAACTTGATTATGTTATAGCAACACACCCACATGAGGATCACATAGGATCTATGGATGATATAATCAAAACATTTAACATAGGTATTTTTTATGCACCCAAAGTAACTACAACAACTAAGAGTTTTGCTAATATGGTTAGTGCATTGAAACGTAAAAATCTAAAGATTACAACTCCTAAAGCAGGAAGTAAGCTTACTATAGGCAATGCAACTTTAACATTTTTAGCACCAAATAAGGATAAGTATGATGATATAAACAACTACTCTATAGTTTGCAAATTGAATTTTGGTAATACATCATATTTATTTATGGGTGATGCAGAGTCATTATCTGAAGGAGAAATACTAGCAAAGCAATTAGATGTTAAAGCAGATGTTTTAAAAATTGGATATCATGGTAGTACTAGTTCTACAAGCCAAGCATTTTTAAATAAGGTGAATCCTAAATATGCAGTTATTGAAGTAGGAAAAGGAAATGATTATGGACATCCTGCCAGTGCTACAATTAAAAAATTAAGTGCAAAGGGAATAAAAGTTTTCAGAACAGATGTTAATGGTACCATAATAGCTACAAGTGATGGTAAGAACATAACATTTAATTCTCAACCAGCAAGCACAAATGTTAAACCAGCACCAAGCAATAATAAGCCAGTTACTAAACCAGTACCTGCTCCGGTTAATAAGGAACAAATGGTTTGGATTGCTAGTAAAACTGCTAAAGTATATCATAGTAAGAAAACTTGTAGCAATATGAAAAATCCAATGCAGATTTCTATAAATGAAGCCAAGAAGAGAGGATTAAAGCCTTGTTCTAAGTGTCACTAGAAATATCATGTCAGAAGTGCAAGAGATATCACAAGGGATACATAGTAAGAATTAATAAGATTTTGACATATGACAACAAGAGAAAATAAGAGATATGCAGACAATAGATATATTAAGAGGTGCTAAGGCATTGAGATATATGAAAAAATGTTCTGGATATTAACAGTTATCAAAAGGATAAATCGCAAATATTAAGATAGAAGAATAAGAAGTGTTAAAGAAAAACAAGAAAGTGGTGTTGCAAAATGCAACACCACTTTCTTGTTTGAAGAGAATACTAATATTTATTATAGCTTCTTGATTATATTGATTAATGGCTGGAAGGTTAAAACAAAGGTTAAAACGAATAGTATAGCAATTGTTGCCCAACCTATAAAGTTTTTACCTTTAGTGTTTACGTAGTTCCCCATTAGTTCTTTATTGTTTACCATTAGCATCATACATATTAATACTATTGGTAGAAGAATACCATTTATTACTTGAGACCAAACTGAAATTCCAATCAGTGGAGCACCAGGTATTAATATAATTACTACGCCTATGATGATTATTATGGTGAATAATGTATAGAATTCAGGTGCTTCTTTCATTTTCTTATCAATACCTGCTTCAAAACCAAAGGCTTCGCAAATATAGAAGGCAGTTGCAAGTGGAAGTATAGTTGCAGAGAAAATTGAAGCTACAAAAAGAGCAAATCCAAAGATTTGAGATGCAAATGCTCCTGCTAGTGGCTTAAGTGCCATGGCTGCATCTTTTGCTTCGTTAATCTGAATTCCACTTTTATTAAGTGTTGATGCACAAGATACTATTATAAAAAAGGCTACAACAACAGTGATTACACTTCCTACAATAACATCCATAATTTCGTACTTATAATCTTCAATCTTTATTCCCTTTTCTATTACTGCTGATTGCATATAGAATTGCATCCAAGGAGCAATAGTGGTACCAATTAATCCAATAACAGTACTAATATAGTCTGTATTAGCTTCCATATGCGGATGAATTATAGCTGTTCCAATTTCATGCCAATCTGGTTTGCCAGCTATTGCAGACACGATATAAGATAATAAAAATATACTAAAGACAATAAAAATTCTTTCAGAGGATTTATAGTTTCCTTTAACTACTAGAAGCCATACTCCAATTGCAGCTAATGGCACTGAAATATATTTACCTATACCAAATACTTGCATACTACCAGCAACTCCAGCAAATTCGGTAGCTGTATTTCCTATATCAGCAATAATTAAACCAAGGAAAATTAAAGCTGTTATTTTAACACCAAAGTTTTCTCTGATTAAATCTGCTAAGCCTTTACCAGTAACGATACCCATTCTAGCATTCATTTCTTGAACTACAACAAGAACTATAAAGCAAGGTATTAGCGCCCAAAGTAGGTGATATCCATAATGAGCACCAGCTACAGAGTAAGTTGTGATTCCACCAGCATCATTATCAACGCTACCAGTAATTATTCCAGGACCTAATATGCTTAAAAACATCAATATATGAGCTAATTTGTTTTTCTTTTTTACATTTATATTTTCATTCATCGTGCACTCCTCCTTAACCTAATTTCTTTCTGCTTTTTAGGAATTCATATATAAGATCGTTAACTAATACATTTCCAACTAAATCACCATTCTCATCTAAGATTGGCAATGCAGATAGATTATATTTAGTTATAACATCAACCAAATCATTAATTTTGTCAGTATCATACATATATATGAAGTCTTTGTTCATGATTTCTTCAAGTTTAAGAGAAGGATCAGATACTATAAGATCTCTTAAGGATAGAGTACCAAATAATTTATTGTCCTGTGTAATGTAAATATAGTGTATTTGTTCAAATTCGGGTTTTAATTCTCTCATATTGTCTATAATATAGCCAGCAGTTTTATCACTGGCGTAAGATAGAAAATCAGTTGACATAAGACTACCAATTTCCTTATCATCATATTCCATTAATTCTCTAACTTCATCAGAAGCATCTTTCTCCATATTGTTTAAAAGCTCTTCAATTTTGTTAGCTTGTAAACCATCAAGAATATCTGCAACTTCATCAGCAGGCATTTCTTCAAGAATATCAGCTGCTCTTTCAGGTGATAAGCTTCTTAATACTTGAATTTGTGCATCTTCTTCAAGTTCTTCAAGTACATCTGCAGCCTTAGCAGGATCCAAACTACTAAAGATAATCATACCTGTATTAGTATCAAAATCTTCAATTATATCAGCAAGATCTGATGGATGAAGAGTAGTTAGTTTGTTATAAGTTTTAGATACTTTTAAATCCTTTGTATTAGAAATAGCTTGAACATCATTCCAAAGCATTAATGTACTTGGAATTTTAAGGCCTAACTTTTTCAATGGCTTTGCAAGTTCTAATCTTCTTAGAAGTCCCTCTAGACCGATATCAACTGCAACTACAAAGAAGCCAGAATCTAAAACTACTAGTCTAACATCATTAACTCTAACAACCTTTCTGCCATTAACATCGATGATTTGTTTGTCTAGTACATATTTTTTAAGAAGCATTGATTCTCCAAGTTGAGTTTCTTCTATTTTGTTGCAAACAAGTATATATTGACCTTTTTCTTTTGCTATAGAAATATAATCCCAATTAAGGTAAACTATTTTGTCTTTAGTTTTTACTTTAGCAACAGTAACCTTTGGGTTAGTAGAATCTAATGAAACAGCTATATCTTTTAGCTTTCCAATGACTCTATTATCAGGTGCATATATTTTATTTCCTAAAATTCTGCTTAAATAAACACTTATAAATTTCATTGAACACCCTCCTTTTTATGGGTGCACAACTATGATTTAACTATGGTACACCCCATTTTACTATTGAATATTAAATTTTTAAGTTTTAAAAAATTGCAACTGTGATAAGGGTCACCATCCATTAAATCATCACGCTCCTTATATAAGGTGTCTGAAAGTATATAGGTTTATACGGTAGTCATTTCGGCTTGCTATTTATTTTCAGATGCCTAAATTAATAATATATATTTTAATAGGTTAAGCTCCGTTAGCGTATTTTTTAGCAAATAAAAAAGAGCCCCTATAAAAACGGACTCCTCTAAAATTCACACAAAAATAATACACTACAGTTATTTCTTCGTTGAGTTTTAGCACTATGTAGCTTTGAGTTGTACTCAGCTACATTAAATAGAACCTTAATTCGGTAATACTTGTTGACCCATTGGCATCTTTCGATGTTTTTGGGCAGCAGCGTATATCATACATAGGAGCCTCACCTAACAAAATATATTCAATTTTATCTTTAACAGTGTAAGTATACGCTCTACTAAAGCAATTGTCAAATAAAATTGAATGTAATCAATTCCATACTTCATTCTTATAAAAGTAGGGTGCTGCAAATTTAATGTATTGTAAATTTATAAACTTAAGTATAGTTATTTTTCTAAGTATTATTCAAAGAAATGAATGTTAGTTACAAAAGAACATCACTTAAGAGAACTTCTTTTTATATTGACCAGGTGAAGTTCCAACATACTTTTTAAATATTCTAATAAAGTGATAGTAGTCATTGAATCCGCTTACTTCACATGCTTCAGTGACACTTTTTTTGTTTTCAAGCAATCTTTTAGCTAGAGCTAATCTTTTAAATAAAATATATTCATGTAAAGTGCTGCCAACATTCTTTTTGAATAAGCGACTTAGATAAAAGCGGTCAAGGTTAAATTTGTCCTCTAGAGCTTGAAGTGAAAGATCCTTGCTTAAATTTAAATCTATATATTCTAGAATAGAAGTAAGAGTATCAGAAGAAGCAGGAGATTCTGCAGCTTCAGTATTTTCATTAAAGCTGAAGTTTATAATCATAAGTAATTCCAGTAAATATGAGATTAATAATATCTCCAAACCTAAAGCAGTGCTATTATAGGCTTGTTCTATTTTTCCAAGCAACTCAATGACAGCATTAAGTTGTTTTTCTTCAAGAAAAATCTTATTATTTTTCCCATGAGGTCTATTTGTAAAGCAATTAAGTAAATCATACTTAGGTGAACTCAGCGATTTAATAAGCTTAGGATCAATCTGCATGTAAATTACATCATAAATTTCATCAGGAACAACTACTGATTTATGAATTTCGTTATTATTGGTTATTATCAAATCACCATAATTTAATGAATAAACTTGCTTTTCGATAAAATACTTTGCATTTCCACTAATGAAGAAATATATTTCAAAGTAATCATGAAGATGAAATTCTGTATGGCGAAATTTCACAGGGACATGAGTGAAATGAATATACTTTTTTATATCGCTATAATATAAATCTAACATGCTTTCCTCCAAATAAGTCAATAAACGCAATAAATTGTACAATAAATGCAAAGAATATGCTTTTATTTTATTCTATAATAAAGAACGAAACTATTCAAACTATTCAATATAAGTGTTATTAAGTTTAGAAAAT
This sequence comes from Clostridium sp. TW13, assembly GCF_024345225.1. Lineage (NCBI taxonomy): Bacteria > Bacillati > Bacillota > Clostridia > Eubacteriales > Clostridiaceae > Inconstantimicrobium > Inconstantimicrobium mannanitabidum. The sequence goes on along the minus strand of NZ_BROD01000001.1, from coordinate 2,901,999 downwards.
AAGTTTGGATTGTCAGTTTATAGAATGAAAGGTGGGAAGATTTAGTATAGCGTGTATTGACACAACAATGTATTACTAAATAAAAGAAATGACAAATAAAAGAATAGCATATTTATATTTATTAATAACTTTTTGCGCATGGGGAAGTTTGTATGTGGTTAGTAAATTTGTACTAGGAAAAGTTCCAGTGGTTACAGTTTTATTTTTACGGTATTTAATTGCAGGTGTTGTTTTATTTTTAATAGGACAAAAAAGCAATACTAAGAAAATAGAACGCAAAGACATAAAATATATTATTATAATTGGATGCATAGGGTATTTTTTATCTGTGGGAGCACAACTTATTGGAATAAAATTATCCAGTGCATCAATTGCCTCTTTAGTTAATTCTATGAATCCAATTGCCATTATGATTTTTGCAGCTATAATTTTGCAAGAAAGGTTAACTGCTAGGAAAGTAATTTGTGTTGTTATAGCAATGCTTGGTGTATACATAATAATTGGTGATATAAAAGGAAGTGGACAAGTAGTGGGGATTTTATTTTCCATTATATCAGTACTTTTGTGGGCATTAGTTTCCGTTGTGGTTAGAAGAATAACTCAAAAGTATGGTGCATTACAGGTGACTACATATAGTATGTTTGTTGCGACTATATGTACATTGCCATTTTCAATTCGCGAACTTATTGTTACTCCTAATATACAGTTTAATGTTTCAGTTATTATTTCATTGTTATATATGGGAATTGTTTGTACTGCCTTAGCATATGTGCTTTGGAATAAAAGTTTATCTATAATTGAAGCAAGCACTTGTTCGTTGTTTTACCCATTACAGCCAATGGTATCAGCATTACTTGGAGCGATGTTTTTAGGAGAAAACATCACTATTAATTTTTTAATTGGTGCAGTTTTAATTATTGGAGGAATGTTAATAAGCATTTTAGGTAAAAAGCAGGTTAATATTGTTGATTGTTAGAAACTATAATTAACTAAATAACTGGGGAGGAATACACGCAGTTAATATATAATTTGTAATGTAGTTTATTAAAATCAATTCTATGTATTAATATGTGCCTAATGTGTTTTGGAAGATGTGTATAGAACTATTCCATCTAAATGTTGGTAGAAAAATGTCGAAAATTTGTAACTTGTCCACCGATGTTTCCACCAACATTATTGTGGAACAGTTCTATATAAACTAAAAGTTATATATTTACTGAATGACTGCTTGGTATTATACTAAATGAAAAATAGTATTTATTGAAGTTGGAGGATTTAAATTGAACATATTAGTAGTTAGTGGAAGCCCACGTAAGGGTGGAAATACAGAAATAATGGCAGAAGCATTTGCTAAAGGAGCAAGGGAAAGTGGTAATGAAGTAACAATAAAAACTCTTAGTACCTTAAAGGTAGGACCATGTGTAGGATGTACTTATTGTTTTACATCAGGAGGTGAATGTTCCCAAAAGGATGATATGAAAGAAATTTTAGAAGCCCTTGATAAAGCAGACATGCTTGTATTTGCATCACCTATATATTGGTTTGATATAACTGGGCAATTAAAATGTGTAATTGATCGTATGTATGCTCGTGGGAAAGTAGGTTTTCATCATAAGTATGTTGGATTGCTCCTGAATTCAGGCGCTGATGGTGTATATGATGCAGCTATAGCCCAATATAAAGCAACTAATAAATATTTGAATTGGGAAGACAAAGGGATTATAACAATTCCAGGAATGACGCAAAAGGGATCTATAAATAATTCAGAGAAATTGCATAAAGTCTTTGAATTTGGGAAAAGTCTTAAATAAGTATTTATTAATAGAATGAGTTCTAGAATATAATTTGGCTCGCTTATCAAATATGTGACCTCTTTTATGACGTAACTTATGTTATAAAAGAGGTTTTTTATTATATAGGAAAATAGCTCTGTTTTTAATAAAATTATAAAAAATATGCTTTGTAATTGAAAACAATTATTTCATAAGAACAATTAATAGCAATTCAATCAATAAAAGACAAAAACGGTCAAATATTGACATGTTTTTTCAAATATAATAATATGGTTACATGGGATAAAAAGAATAATTATAGGGGATATAACTAAGGAGGAAGTTCAATGAAATGGTTTAGTGATTTAAAGATCAAATTTAAGCTAATAATATGCTTTGTTATTGTTGCAATGTGTACAAGTATAGTTGGATATATTGGGATAAGTAACATGAAGAAAATTAATACCAATGTAGATAAAATGTATAACAACAATTTTATACCTGCTCAAAACTTATCTAAAGTCCAAAAAAACTTGGTGATTTCAAGAGCAAATTACATGGTAATGCTTTACTCAAGAAATCAAGCAAAGCTTGATGATATGCTAAAAGAGTCAAGTAATCTTGCCACTGAGAATGATAAAATACTTAAGAGCTATGAAAATGCAATTTCTGATGGAAAAGATAAGGAATTATATAACGCAGTAAAGGATGCACTTGCATCATATAGAACTGTTAAAACTGCACAATTTGCTCTAATCCAAGCTGGTAAGTATAATGAAGCAGAGCAAAAAGATGCGGAATTTACTAAAGCAAGAGAAAAAGTAGATCAATCAGTAAGTGATTTAATAGATTATAATCAACAATTAGCACAGACTTCAGCTCAAAACAATCATTCTGATTATAGTTCAAAGTCTACAGTTATGATAGTGATTATAATAGTTTGTTTAATTGCAGCAGTAATAATTGGAGTAATTATAGCAACTATTATTTCTAAACCATTGGATAAATTATTAAAAGCAGCGGACAAGATTGCACAAGGTGAATTAGATGTAGAAATAGATATACATAATAAGGACGAGGTTGGCAGATTAGCAGATGCATTCAAGAACATGGTAAATACAACAAATGATGTGATGCTAAATATAAGTTCTGCAGCTGAGCAGGTTGCTTCAGGCTCAAGACAGGTATCAAGCTCAAGTATTTCGCTTTCAGAAGGAGCAACTGAGCAAGCTAGTTCTGTAGAAGAACTAACTGTTTCACTTGAAGAAATATCAGCTCAGACAAAACAAAATGCAGAAAATGCCAGTGAGGCAAATGAACTAGCTGAAAAAGTAACACAAAATGCTGTACATGGAAATGAAAGAATGCAGGAAATGTTACAAGCTATGAATGAAATAAATGAATCATCTTCAAATATTTCGAAAATTATTAAGGTAATTGATGAAATTGCTTTTCAAACTAATATTTTAGCGTTGAATGCAGCAGTTGAAGCAGCTAGAGCAGGTCAACATGGTAAAGGGTTTGCGGTTGTGGCTGAGGAAGTAAGAAATTTAGCAGCAAGATCTGCAAAGGCAGCAAAAGAAACTACGGATATGATAGAAGGTTCTATAAAAAGTGTTGAGAATGGTACGAAAATAGCTAATGATACAGCAGAAGCGCTAAATAATATAGTTGAGGGAGTAGCTAAGGTATCAGGAATTGTTAATAATATAGCTTCAGCATCAAATGAGCAAGCTGTTGGTATTTCTCAAATAAATCAAGGCATTATGCAGGTTTCAAATGTTGTACAAGCTAACTCAACTTCAGCAGAAGAGAGTGCAGCTGCAAGTGAAGAATTATCAAGTCAAGCAGAATTATTGAGAGATCAAGTTAGTAGATTTAAATTGAAACAAAGTAGTTCATATATGTATGATGGAAGTGAAAGATTAGATCCCAATATATTAAGAATGCTAGAGAAGATGGAAGATAAGAAAAATAAAAAAAACCTTCATAATAATTTAAATCAATCATCAGTATCAAGAGTTAAAATAGATTTAAGTGATAATGATTTTGGTAAGTACTAATTTTTAAGTGTTTATAGCCTACTTTGCAAGTTAACTTTGGTTAATTGTAAAGTGGGCTTTTTTATTATTTTCTTACTTATTTATAGAAAGTATTTCTTTGAGTTGTGATGGAAAAATATGATATAATCAAAGTGACATTAAAATATTAGTATATTATCTGGAGTGTGATAAAATGTTCAATTTAAAACTTAAATTAATACTTAAGCATATTGAGAAAATGGACAATGAATATTATATTAGTGCAAAGAAACCAGAGGGATGCGAGTTAATAGAAGATTTAGTATACAATAAAATAGGAAAAAAGGAATTTAAACTTGATCTAGCTATGCCGGAAAAAAGAAAACGTTTAACTTCTATTCCAGTGATTATTAATATTCATGGAGGTGGCTGGGTATATGGCTGCAAGGATTCATATTACAAATATTATGGCATGAATTTGAGCCTAAAGGGTTATGCAGTATTAACCTTTGATTATAGACTAGCACCTAAATATAATTATCCTGCACCTTTAGAAGATGTCTATTCAGTGCTTAAATGGGTAGAAGATAACAGTAAAAAGTATAATTTTGATACAGAAAATGTGTTTTTAGTAGGAGACTCTGCTGGAGCAAATATTGCAGCGTTAATAGGTTGTATTCTTACTAATCCAGAATTAGAAGGATTTTTTAACCTTCATACAAATATAAAACCAAAGGGATTAGGATTAAATTGTGGTGTATATGATTTTGATAATGTAATAGAATTAGGACAAGCGATGAATTTTCCTCAAGTAAATAATATTGTACGATGGGTGTTTGGTACTAAAAAGTATAGGGAACTTCCTATTTATCCTAAGACATCGATTTTAAAGAATATAACCAAACAGTTTCTGCCTTGCTATATTATGGGCTCAGAAACAGATGGACTTTTCCCAGAAACAAAAAAGATGATTGAAGTACTAAATGTAAAAGGTGTTAATCATAAAGAACATGCTGTACCGAAGAATGAAAATCTTAATCACGTATTCCACTTAAGAGATAACTGTTCTATGAGTGATGTAGTTATGACAGAGATGACAGAGTTTTTTAAGCAAATTTAACATAGATAGACTATATATTTAAATATATGCTTTTAATAATTAAGAATATTATAAGTTTATAATTGGGGAGTATTAATTGAAGATATATTATTAATCAATTGAATGATTATAATACACAGTTTATTTATCGATAATGAGCAGAAGAATAAGTAATAAATATATAAAGCATGATTGGGGGGAATATTGACTTACATAAAGTGTTAAGTAATTGCAACTTTAAGGTTAAAAACTCTACAGATAAGGAAAATAGCTATGTTTATAAGAATTAACGACAAAATAGAAAAATATATGACATTTTTCACGAAAAATAGATAAAAAATTATTGACACCTTATAAAAAGTAGTATATTATAAGAGTATAAATAAAACGATTACATATTAATGTAAGGATTGTTACTAACTCGATTAGGCGAGACCTTAATTAATAAAAGGAGGCTAGAGGATTACTTCTAGAGTTACCTTTAATTAATTGGGGTCTTTTTTGTTCAGAATACTTATAGTGAGGTGATAATAGAGGAATGATAATAAAAAAGGTATTTAATAATAATGCTATAGTTGCTAAAGAAGCAGATAAGCATGAATTTGTTGTTATGGGATGCGGAATTGGCTTTAAGAAAAGTGTTGGAGATGTAGTCGATGAAAGTCTAATTGAGAAAACATTTATTCTTAAGCAAAAAGATGCCTCAGAAAAGTTCAAGTTATTATTAGAACATGTTCCAAGCGAATACGTTTCCCTATGTTATGACATTATTGAATATGCTAAGAATATATTAAACACCAAACTAAATGACTATATATATGTTACTCTCACTGATCATATTAACAATTCAATAAAATTGTTTGATGAGAACATCAATATTTCAAATCCACTAATATGGGAGATAAAAAAGTTCTATAACAAGGAATTTGAAGTAGGGGTTAAAGCACTAGAGTTTATTGAAGAGGAATTAGGTAGAAAGTTACCAGAGGATGAAGCTGCAAATGTGGCTCTTCATTTAATAAATGCTCAACTAAATAGTTCAAGCACAAATGTAGAGAATATTGCTAGTCAAACAAAAAAGATTCAAGATATACTAAATATAGTAAAATACACTTATGGAACTACTCTTGATGAAAAATCAATTAGTTATGAGAGATTTGTAACACATTTAAGATTTTTCTTTCAAAGATTAAATAAAAATACAAAGAATGAAAATGAAGATGATTTTCTACTAAAACAAGTAAAAGAAAAATACAAAGAGGCATATAACTGTATGCTGAAGGTTGAAAAATACTTGGAAACAGAGTTATCAGATGAAGAAAAATTATATTTAACTGTTCATATTCAACGTGTAACTCATAGATAAGATAAATATTGTTTTAAGATTGCAAGATAATATTAAAATTCAATCTTAAATAAGTAAATCAGATAAAATAAATATTTAAAATTAAATATTATTTTAGATTGTTACTGGTAAAGCAGGCGAGACTAAAGTGTATAGCGTAAAGGAATTTATGCTGTATGTTTGAAGTCTCGCCTTTTTTATATAAAGAAATTATTAATAATTAATAGTTATGTATTATTAGAAATTATAAAAAAATATGAAAAATTACTAAAAGGAGATGGAATCATGAAATACGAAAAATTGGCCCAAGACATAATAAAAAATGTTGGTGGAAAAGAAAATGTTAATAGTTTGACTCACTGTGTTACTCGTTTACGTTTTAAGTTAAAAGATGAGAAGAAAGCTAACACAGATATTTTAAAGAATATGGATGGAGTTGTTACCGTTGTACAAAGTGGTGGACAATATCAAGTAGTAATAGGTAATCATGTACCTGATGTATACGATGACGTAGTTGCTGTAGGCGGATTTGCTGCAGCTTCAGAAGAAGAATCAACAGAAAAAATGAGTCCATTAGATAAGTTTATAGATATAGTATCAGGAGTATTTACTCCAACACTTGGAGTATTGTGTGCAACAGGTATGATAAAAGGCTTCAATGCATTATTTTTAGCTTTACATTGGCTTTCAAATACTGATGGAACTTATCAAATATTAAATGCAATAGGGGATAGTTTATTTTACTTCTTCCCAATATTCTTAGGATTTACAGCAGCTAAGAAATTTAAATTAAATGAATTCACAGGAATGGCAATAGGTGCTTCACTTGTTTATCCAACAATTGTATCTTTAGCAGGTTCAACCAAACCTCTATTTAAAGTTCTTACAGGTACAATGTTCGAATCTTCAGTAAGTACAACTTTCTTAAATATACCAGTTCTATTAATGAATTATTCTTCAACTGTTATTCCAATAATAATAGCAGTATATGCAGCTTCAAAAGTTGAGAAAGTATTTAAAAAGATTATACCAGACGTAGTTAAGACATTCTTAGTACCATTCTGTACTCTACTAGTAATAGTACCATTAACATTCTTAGCAATAGGACCAGTAGCAATATGGTTAGGTAAATTATTAGGTGCAGTTACTTTAGGTATCTATAACTTTAGCCCTACAGTAGCAGGTTTATTTATAGGTGCATTCTGGCAAGTATTCGTTATCTTCGGATTACATTGGGGATTAGTACCAATAGCTATTAACAACTTAACAACATTAGGATATGACCCAGTATTAGCAACTGCAATGGCAGCTTCATTTGCTCAAACAGGAGTAGTTGCAGCAATATTATTAAAGACTAAGAACAAAAAATTAAAATCAATAGCAATTCCAGCAGTTATTTCAGGATTCTTCGGTGTTACAGAACCAGCAATTTACGGTATTACATTACCTAAAAAGAGACCATTTATACTAAGCTGTATAGGTGCATCTATAGGTGGTGGTATAGTAGGATTCTTTGGATCAAAAGGATACATGATAGGTGGAATGGGAATATTCGCTCTTCCAAGTTATATAGGACCAAAGGGAATGGATATGGGATTCTATGGAATGGCTATAGGTATGGCAGCAGCTTTAGTTATAGGATTTGTATTAATGATATTTACAAAATTTGAAGATGATCAAGAAACAAGTCAACCAGTTAAACAAAATAATGAAAATACATTAGTTAAGCAAGAAACTGTAGTTAGCCCATTAAAAGGTGAAGTTAGACAATTATCAGAAGTTAAAGATGAAGCTTTTGCTTCAGGTGCTTTAGGAAAAGGAATTGCAATTAATCCAAAGGAAGGAAGAGTAGTTGCTCCAGTTGATGGTGTTGTAACAACTTTATTCCCAACAGGTCATGCTATAGGAATCACAAGTGATAAGGGAGCTGAAATCCTAATCCATATAGGAATGGATACAGTTCAATTAGAAGGAAAATATTTCACTCCTAAAGTTAATCAAGGAGATACTGTTAAAGCAGGTCAACTATTATTAGAATTTGATATTAAGGCTATACAAGCAGAAGGATTCTCATTAATAACTCCTGTAATAATCACAAACTCAGATAGTTATCTAGATGTAATTGAAACAGATAAGAAAACTATAGAGTGTAAAGAAGATTTATTAACAGTGATGATCTAATAAAAATAAATAAATTTAAGAATAGAAGGCGGGAATACCAGCCTTCTATTCTTAAAAAGATAAATAATTAATAGCTAATAGGTAAAAATTAATAGTAAATAGTTAAGTAGTCAAGAAGCAACAGTAATTAGATAAAACATAAATAGTTAGGAGGATTAGTCATGGAAAACATAATTAAAAAGTTCCCAGAAGGATTTTTATGGGGAGGAGCAACAGCAGCTAACCAATTTGAAGGTGGATACAAGGAAGGTGGCAAAGGATTAAGTACTTCAGATGTTATGACAGGAGGAACTCATACAACTCCTAGAAGAATAACACCAGTTTTAGAAGAAGGAACTTACTATCCAAGCCATGAGGCTATTGATTTCTATCATAGATATAAGGAAGATATTAAGCTATTTGCAGATATGGGCTTTAAAGTATTTAGAATGTCTATAGCTTGGACAAGAATATTCCCTAATGGTGATGATGCACAGCCAAGTGAAGAGGGCTTAAAGTTCTATGATGATGTATTTACAGAACTAAAAAAATATAATATAGAACCTTTAGTTACAATATCACATTATGAAGCTCCTTATAATTTAACACAAAAGTATAATGGGTGGTCAGATAGGAGAGTAGTTGATTTTTATGTTAAGTATTGTGAAACTATCTTCAATAGATATAAGGACAAGGTTAAATATTGGCTAACATTTAATGAAATAAACTGCTTAACTATGCCATTTGGAACATTTATGGCTGGAGCAATTATGCCAGAAGGAAATGGAGAACTTAGTGCCAATATAAAAGATAATCCACAACTTAGATATCAAGCTCTTCACCATCAATTTATCGCAAGTGCCAAGGCTGTAAAATTAGGTCATCAAATTAATAAAGACTTTAAAATAGGCTGCATGATTGCGTACATGACATCATATGCACTAACCTGTAATCCAGAAGATGTATTTTTGGCACAGCAAAAAGATAATCTAAGCAACTTTTTATGTTCAGATGTTCAAGTAAGAGGAGCTTATCCAGGTTTTGCAAAGAGATACTTTAAAGAAAATAATATAAATATAGCCATGGAAGAAGGAGACGAACAAATCCTAAGAGAAGGATGTGTTGATTTCTATACTTTTAGCTACTATATGTCAGTGTGTGTAAGTGCTGATCCTAACCAAGAAAAAATTGGAGGAAATCTTTCAATGGGACTTAAAAACCCATATTTAAAGGCAAGTGCTTGGGAGTGGCAGATTGATCCAAAGGGACTTAGATGGACTTTAAATAATATATACAACAGATATCAAATTCCTCTAATGGTAGTTGAAAATGGTTTAGGTGCAGCAGATACTGTGGAAGCAGATGGTTCAATTAATGATGATTACAGAATAGAATATTTAAGAGAACACATCAAAGAAATGAAGGAAGCAGTAGTTGATGGAGTTGACTTAATGGGTTATACACCATGGGGCTGCATAGATTTAGTAAGTGCAGGAACAGGTGAAATGAAAAAACGTTATGGTCTTATATACGTTGATAAAGATAATGATGGAAAGGGAACACTTGATAGATCTCCAAAGAAGAGCTTCTATTGGTATAAGAAAGTTATAGATACAAATGGAGAAAACTTAGAGTAATACATTTGTATTTTGTTTAAACCCAGTGTTTTAGCGTTTCTTGATATCTTGTTATCGTGAAATAGAGATATTTTATTATCAAGATATATATTTGAGAGAAGTTTAGCAATTGGCATAAATAACAGGTTTAATTTATATCAAGTGAAACTTGATTCAGGTGGGGTTTGATCCCCATCTGAATCTTAGTTGAACTTATCCAGGAGCGTGCAGCTGTTATCTCCAACTTAAAGAAGTTGGAGTGTTACGGATGCTAGCTATCGGATAAATCTTGATTTGTGTAAGCAATATGTATGTAATGAAAAGATTGTGAGTAAATATATTTTGCTTGCAATCTTTTCAGTTATATAGGTGATAATAAAGATTCTACATTTTGATATATAGTCTATCTATTATCTGTATAGAACTGTTCCATAATAATGTTGGTGGACAAGTTATAAAAATTCGACATTTTTTTCACCAACATTTAGGTGGAACACTTCTATACGAATTCTTGTAAACATATTAACCGTACAAATGCGCAGATATATTTAGTTGACTATGTACTTTTGATAAACAACAATATTACGGATTTATAAATTATGAAATATATTAATTAGATTTATAGAGTAATAACTTTATAAGTCTAATTACTACAATTTAATACAGTCTAATAATTAAGTTGGAAATGATTCCATCTAACTTTGTTTGTAAAAAAGCATAGTAACTTAAAAAGGAGAAACTATAACTCTAACAAGATATTTTTAATATTTTGCTTTTATAAATTTTATTTATGCGTCTGAAAATAAATAACAAGTCCTAATATCCTAAGCATATGGATTTAATTATTTTTAAAAGATGTCTTAAAGGAGATGGAATTATGAAGTACGAGAAACTAGCCAAAGACATAATAGAAAATGTTGGTGGTAAGGAAAATGTTAATAGTTTGACTCACTGTGTTACGCGTTTACGTTTCAAATTAAAAGATGAAAGTAAAGCAAACACAGAAGTATTAAAAAACATGGATGGTGTTGTTACTGTTATAAAAAGTGGAGGACAATATCAAGTTGTTATCGGGAACCATGTCCCTGATGTCTATAAAGATGTTGTTATTATAGGTGGCTTTGGAGCAACTTCTGAAGAAGGAGAACAACCTGAAGAAAAAATGAGTGCATTTAACAAGTTTATAGACATTATATCAGGTGTATTTACTCCAGTGTTAGGTGTTTTATGTGCCACAGGTATGATTAAAGGATTTAATGCGTTATTTATAACTCTAAAATGGCTCTCTCCTACATCAGGAACATATGCTATTTTAAATGCAATAGGAGATAGCTTGTTTTATTTCTTCCCAATATTCTTAGGATACACATCAGCCAAGAAATTTAAAGGCAGTGAATTTATTGGAATGGCAATAGGAGCTTGTTTAGTTTATCCTACATTATCTACATTAACTGCAGGTAAGCCATTGTATACATTATTTGCTAGTACTATGATTGAATCACCTATTTTTGTAACTTTTTTAGGGATTCCAGTTATATTGATGACTTATTCATCATCAGTTATACCTATTATTTTAGCTACTTATGTGGGAGTAAAAATAGAAAAATGGTTTAGAAAGATAATACCAGATGTAGTAAAAACTTTCTTAGTGCCATTTTGTACATTGCTAATTATTGTTCCTTTAACATTAATAGTTATTGGACCTATTGCAACATGGGCAGGTAAGCTACTTGGATCAGCAACAGCTTCAATTTATGCATTAAGCCCAATTATTGCAGGTTTATTATTAGGTGCATTCTGGCAAGTGTTTGTTATATTTGGATTACACTGGGGATTAGTACCTATACTAATTAATAACTTAGCTGTTTTAAAATACGATCCAGTTTTAGCGCTTATGTTCGGAGCTTCCTTTGCTCAAACTGGTGTAGTATTAGCAATTTTACTTAAGACAAAGAATACTAAATTAAAATCATTGTGTATCCCAGCATTTATTTCTGGTATATTTGGTGTTACAGAACCAGCTATATATGGTGTAACATTGCCTCGTAAGAAACCATTTATTATAAGTTGTATTGGTGCAGGAATAGGTGGTGCTATTCTAGGAGCGATGGGAAGTAAATTGTATATGTTTGGTGGTATGGGGATTTTTGGAATACCTAGCTATATAGGACCAGCTGGTATGGATACTGGTTTCTACGGTGCTATTATATCTATAATAGTTAGTTTCTTGTTAGGATTTTTAATAATGTTCTTTGCAGGCTTTAAGGATGAACAACCGAGTGAAGGAAAGAAAGAAGAAAAAAGAGAAGGTGCATTAGTTAAGCAAGAAACAGTTGTCAGCCCATTAAGAGGTGAGGTTAAGAACTTAAGTGAGATACAAGACGAAGCCTTCTCAAAGGGATTGTTAGGTAAAGGAATTGCAATAGTACCTAAAGAGGGTAAAGTTGTTGCACCTGTTGATGGTGTTATTACAACATTTTTCCCAACAGGCCATGCAATTGGAATTACAAGCAACAGTGGAGCAGAAATATTGGTTCATATAGGTATGGATACAGTTGAATTAGAGGGGAAATATTTTTATCCAAAAGCAAAACAAGGAGATACTATAAAAGCAGGGCAAGTACTTTTAGAGTTTGATATGGAAGGTATACAAAAAGAGGGGTACTCTTTAATATCTCCGATAGTAGTCACAAATTCAGAAAGTTATCAAGATGTTATTAGAACAAATAAAAATAACATTGATTATAATGAAGAATTGCTAACAGTGATGATTTAATTAATGAAGAGGATTTAGAGTAAGAGTAAATCTTTAATTTATTAATCTCATATTTAGAATAATAAAAGCCACGAGAGATTTCGTGGCTTTTATTATTGAGGTAAAGCATACTTTTTTATACATTAGCCAATTGGAACAAAGTTACTGTTAATGTCAAGTTTGTCTCCATCTGGACTGATGTAGCCTGTTTTTTCATTTGTATCCATATTAATATTTATATTTAAATCCAATTTAGTGATTTTATATGGATTATGTGTAACATTGAAAGAACCAGTTAAGGTTTTAATATTGCCTTTAATAGTCTCTACAATCTCTCCATTCATATAGGTACCACAAGATAGTATATGATCTTTATATGTGTATACAGTTTGATTGTCTTTCTTTTTGATTTCAATAGACGTTGAAGAAACTCCTTGCAGTTGAGTTGCCTCAAGGTAGGATAGATTATAAATAATATAACTATCATTTTCTACATTTGTTAATGTTCTACTGGTATCAGATATTGAACTGCTTGACACTGCTTTTGTATCTTGAGTTGTAGATGCAGTAGAAGCCTTATTGCTTGAACAGCCGGCAATGTTAGTGATAATAATTAAACTTAATAATACTTGAGTAATTTTTTTCATTTTGTTACCTCCAAAAAATTTGATGAGATATAACTGATAAACAGTTTATATTTAATTACTTAAGTATTATAATATTGTCATAGGAATTATTTTACAAGAAGGCACTTTTTTGTGACAAGATATATGGTCAAGTAACTAGGTATACCTTTAGGTAACTTTGAAATGAAAGAGAGGAGATATTTATGGAGTATGAGAAAATATGTAAATATGAGTGTCCTATTGATTTCACTTTGAATTTAATTGGGGGCAAGTGGAAGGTTTTAATTATTTGGGAACTTGGCATGGGAACCAAGAGGTTTACTCAATTAGAAAGATTATTGCCAGGTGTTACTCGAAAGGTTCTTATTCAACAATTAAAGGAACTTGAGTTATATCAAATTATTGAGAGAAAGGTTTATCCTCAAATACCTCCCAAGGTGGAATATTCATTAACAGCTCAAGGTAAGGAGCTTTTTCCTGTATTTGATTCCCTTTATAAATGGGGACAAAAGCAAATAGATTTCTTGAATGAACAAATAGATGAACAGTTAGAATGCAGTAATGTTAGAAATAGTTAGTTTTTTCTAAAGCTTTTATCTCTATACGTTTCAACTTACTCGCTAAAATCCGCCACACTGACTGTGGAGGATTTTCTTTTGCCTGGGACTTTAGTATTTTGAGTGCATGCTAAACATAAAGTTACTTTCTATGCGCGTAATAGTCAAGCATTTATATCGCTAAGAAGTGTGAGTATTTTGAAAAAATATTTTTAAAATATAAATTAGATATGATTAAGAGTTGGATACAATAATCGATATATAAATTATAGATTAATTTACCAAGTTAATATAAATATATTAGTAGTTTTATATAAAGGAGACATAAAAATGGACAACAATTCAATTGATTACAGAGATTTTTTTAACGAGGAATTGACAGATGAGGAGATACTTAGAAGTTTTGCTGTTGTCATGCCATACATAAACAAGTTAACAATTAATGAAGGGGCGTTAACTTTAGCAGATACTAGTAAGTGTATTCACTATGTTAAGCCAGATAATGTGGATTTTCATTTTGAGTATGGTTCAAAACCTGTTAGTGCTTTGAAAGAAGCTTTAGACACTAATAAGTCTGTAGTAGAAGTTATACCAGAAGAAGTATTTGGTGCACCACTAAAATTAGTTGCATTGCCAATAAGAAATGCAGAGGGAAAATTAATTGGTGCAATAACTAATGGAGTTAACACTACCGTAAATTCAAATTTAACAAAGAGCATATCTAACTTAGCAGATTCAGTGAATAATATAACATCAAGTGTAAATCAAATGTCAGCTTCATCTGTAAGTCTTGCTCAATATGGACAAAATGTTATAAAGCTTACTGAAGAAACTAAAGAAACGGTGGAAAAAACTAGACAAGTAATTGAGATAATAGAAGATATAGCAAAGCAAACTAATTTATTAGGACTTAATGCAGCTATAGAATCATCAAGAGCAGGAGAACATGGAAAGGGATTTTCAGTTGTTGCTTCTGAAGTAAGAAAACTTGCAAGTAAGAGCAAAGAATCTGCTACAGTAATAAGAGATGTAATAGATCAAATTAATAAATCAATAGAAACAATTTCACAAGCTATTCAAGAGACTGCAGCAATCAGCCAAGAACAAGCAGCTACAACACAAGAAGTTACAGCTTCAGTAGAAACAATAAATGGCAGCATACAAGAATTAAATAACCAAGTTAAGAATGTATTTTAGTATATAGTAGTTCCAATCTCTAGCCAATTTAAATTATATTTTAATTGACTAGAGATTTTTGCTTTTAATAACGCTATATTTAATGTGTAAATTATGCTAAAGTTAAACTATAGAAAAATTTACATAGAATGTGAAAGGGCGTGAACTCTTATGAGAACTCATTCAGGTAACCACTCAGTGCAGTTGATATAATCTGTTGGCAGATTGTACTGAGGTAAAAATAGAAAACTTGCGAGCAGTGGCAACTGTATTGATTCCGATTAGACATCTTCAAAAAATAATTAGTTGTTAAAAGGAGTACAGTTATGGATTATTTAAAAGAGATAATAAAAAAGAACAAAATATTAGTATTGGTGTATATAGGATTAGGCATATTGATTGCATTTTTAAACAACTTTAGTGCAGATTATTTTCAAAAGCTCATAGATAGATTTAATAGTGTTTCTCTATCATTAGGAATTATAATGATTTATGGACTAGTTCTTATAGTGATTTGTATATTAAATTATGTAGATGAATACCCAGCACAGAAGCTTCAACATGGTATTTTTCTTGATTTGAAGATTAAATCATTGATAAAAATTAGTGAGATAGATTATGAAGCATATCAAACTATAGGGACAGGTAAGTTAATCCAAAGAATTGAGAATGGAGCATCTGCAGGTAAAAGTATTTTATTTGATTTCTATTTTTGTCTAATAAGACAGTTGATTCCATCTATTTTATTTAGTTTGGTTTTCATTTATAGGATAAACAAAACTATTATGGCTGCAATTTTGATTGGATATGTGGTGGTTTTTATTATAACTAATTTATTACTCAAAGCACTTTATCAAATCAAAGAACACATTCTGTCTAATGAGGAAAAAATGAATCATTTCCTTGTACGTGGTTTTATGGAAATGGTGGTATTTAGAATTAATAAACGCTTTAAAAATGAAATTCAGAAAGCCACAAATGCAAAAAAAGAAATTGTTAATTCAAAGGTTAAGATGACATTAATTCATGAAGCATTTTTTACAATCTTTGCGCTAATGGTAACTTTTATTAAAGTTGGAATTGTAGTATATGGATGGAAAACAAAATCAATATCTATTGGTTCTATCATTGCATTAATTGCTTTGGTAGATAATGCTTATAACCCTATTGCAATATTTAATGTTTTGTTTGTTGAATATAAATTAGATATGACTTCGTTTAATAGATATATAGATTTCTTAAATTGTCCAAATGATAAGCAGCTTGAATATGGAGATAACATTGAAAGTTTAAGTGGTGATGTTTCATTTGATAATATAAGTTTTCAATATGGAGACAAAACTATTTTTAATGAGTTGAATTTTAAAATTTCTCATGGTGAAAATATCGCTATTGTAGGAGAAAGTGGCTCTGGAAAGTCTACATTAATCAAGTTGCTTATTGGATTGCTAAAACCAAGTGATGGCAAAATTCTTATTGATAATTATAATTTATTTAAGGTTAAGTTAGATAGTTTCTATGATTATATAGCTTATGTATCACAAGAATCGCCTGTGTTTGATGGCACATTAAGAGAGAACATTGTGTTTGATAATCAAGTTGATGAAAAGCATATTATTGAAGTATTAGAGAAAGTAAATTTGTTAGAGCTATATAGAAAAATGGAAAATGGTTTGGATACAGAATTAGGTGAAAGGGGAATAACTCTTTCAGGAGGAGAAAGACAAAGATTAGCACTGGCTAGATTGTGGTTTACAGAGTCTAAACTAGTTATATTAGATGAAGCTACATCTGCTATGGATAATATAACAGAAGAAAAAGTTATGAATGAAGTAATGGATCATTTAAAAGAAAAAACCGTCATTGTGATTGCTCATCGTTTGAATTCAATCAAGAATTTAAAGAGGATTATTGCATTTAAAGAAGGAAAAATAGTAGGACAAGGTTCCTTTCATGAATTACTTTCTAACAATTCTTATTTTAATGAACTATACTATACTAGTGCAAATGATTAATCTAACATTTGTAACCAGTGTTACCGTAAATTAAAACAAAATCACTTATAATTAAAATCAGAAATGCAAATACTAAAAATATGTAGTTATTAATAAAGTAATAAAGTTAAAGTATGGAGGTTTAATATGAGTGCTATAGATATAATGATGGAAGAACATAAATACATCAAGCGCATGCTTGTTGTTGTAAGAAAAGCATGTTATGGAGTGCTAAAAGGTGAAGAAATTAATTACGAGGATTTCAAGTTGATGATAAGCTTCATTAGGAATTATGCAGATGGTCATCACCACAATAAAGAGGAAATAATGCTTTTTAACAGAATGATTGACAATCTGGGTGCCTTAGGAGAAAAGACTATAAAGCATGGTATGCTAGTTGAGCATGATTTGGGAAGATATCATGTAAAGGCTCTTGATGAAGCTCTTGAAAGCTTAAAAGGTGGAGATGATGAATCTAAGCTAGATGTCATTGCAAATGCCATCTCTTACACAAAGTTATTGGAAAGACACATAGAAAAAGAAGATAATGTTATATACAAATTTGCTGAAAGAGAACTCAATTTAGAAACTTTTGAAACAATAAATAAAGAATGTTTAGCTTATGAAAATGACCATAGTTCTATTAAGGAAGAAAACATAAAAATATTGGAAAAGTTAGAAAGCAAATATTTAAATTAAAATTCATGTTAAAAGTAAATAATTTGTAATATAAAAAGCCCCCTGCAATTTATAAATAAAATTGCAGGAGGGCTTTTTTGTGCTGGGATAATTATTAAGTATTACAATACTATAAGTAATAAGTAAAATAAAAATATAAATGGAAGTTATTTTATTTATTGCCGTTTTGTAAAAAAACGTGTCGAAATTTATATTATTAGCATTAATATTACAAATGTGTATAAAATCAAAATTTAATTTTATAATATTTTTAATATAACTCAAATAAAAACTGTATAACTATGATAAAAGTTCATAAAAATTATTAACTTTGTACCTAAAGTATGCTAAACTAGAAAAGGTTACAAAAATAATACAGTATTTATTATTAGATGAATATTATATCAGTATTGGGATTAGTGTTAATAATATTGAAATTAATTCTAAGTATAAATATATATAAAATGTAATAAAACAGAATAATGGTAATGCATTTTAATTTGGAAGGTGAAAAAATGAAAATAGTAGTTGCTGGGACAGGCTATGTGGGATTGGTTACAGGAGCATGTCATTCAGAAGTTGGACATTATGTAACATGTGTAGATATAGATCAAAGCAAGGTTGAAAAGATGAAAAAGGGGATATCACCTATATATGAACCAGGCTTAGATGAATTATTAAAGAAAAACCATGATGCAGGAAGATTAGATTTTACAGTGGATTATAAAAGTGCTTACAAAGATGCGGATGTAGTTTTTATAGGTGTTGGTACTCCGGAAAGAGAAGATGGATCAGCAAATTTAGATTACGTATTTAATGTATGTGCACAAATAGCTGAAAATGTGGAAAAAGATTGTTTAGTGGTAGTTAAATCTACAGTGCCAATAGGAACTAATGATAAAGTTGAAGAATTCTTACAAGAGAATGCTAAGAATAATGTACATATAGAAGTTGCATCAAATCCAGAATTTTTAGCTCAAGGAACAGCAGTTGTTGATACTTTATATGCTAAAAGAATAGTGATTGGTGTTGAATCAACAAATGCAGAGAATGTATTAAGAGAAGTATATGAAAGATATAATCAACCAATAGTGGTTACAAATAGAAGAAGTGCAGAAATGATTAAATACGCATCTAATGATTTCTTAGCACTTAAAATTTCGTTTATGAATGAAATAGCTAATTTCTGTGAAATAGTTGGAGCAGATGTAGAGGATGTAGCCAAAGGAATGAGTTTTGATCCAAGAATAGGAGATAAATTCTTGAAAGCAGGAATTGGATATGGTGGTTCATGTTTCCCTAAGGATACTAAAGCTCTTCATTGGCTTGCAAATGATAATGGATATGAATTAAAGACAATAAAAGCAACAATAGAAGTGAATCAAAATCAAAAATATAAATTATTCAGATTGGCAAAACAAAGATTTGAAACTTTAAAAGGATTAAAGGTTGCAGTACTTGGATTGACATTTAAACCAGGAACTGACGACTTAAGAGAAGCTCCATCAATACCTAATGTAAGAAGACTATTAGATGAAGGAGCGGAAGTAGTTGCATACGATCCAGTTGGAATGGATAATTTCAAGAGAATATTTCCAAGTGAAATTAAATATGTAAACACTCCAGAAGAAACATTAAAGGATGCAGATTTAGCATTTATATTTACAGAATGGGATGAAATCAAGTCTTTAGATTTAAGTGTATATGCAAACTTAATGAAAACACCTATAATTTTTGACGGAAGAAATTGTTATAAAATTACAGATACGGAAAAGAGCCAAGTGGAATATCATTCAGTTGGAAGAAAAGCTATATTAAATATTAAATAGCCGTATAAATAGATTTAAGTATAGTATTAAGACAATAATGTGAAATAAGAGGTTATACAATGCAGCATGTATTTATTATAGGTTCAAAGGGGATACCAGCAAAGTATGGTGGATTTGAGACGTTTGTTGAAAAATTAACAGAAGGACAAAAAAGTAAAGAAATAAAGTACCATGTTTCTTGTTTATCAAATGATAATAAAGAAATTGAGCATAATGGTGCTAGATGTTTTAATGTAAATGTACCTAATATTGGGGCAGCAAAAGCAGTTTATTATGATATAACAGCATTAAAGGAGAGCATTAGATATATAAAAGAAAAAAATATAAAAAATGCAATAGTATATATTTTAGCATGTAGGATAGGACCATTTATTGGGAAATACAAAAGACAACTAAAAAAATTAGGTGCAACTTTATTAGTTAATCCAGATGGACATGAGTGGAAAAGGGCAAAATGGAATAAGGCTATAAGACAATATTGGAAGATATCTGAAAAGTATATGGTTAAACATGCAGATTTATTAGTATGTGACTCGAAAAACATAGAGAAATATATACTTGAAGATTATAGTCAGTATAATCCTAAAACAACTTTTATAGCTTATGGAGCTGATACTGAAAAATCAAAATTATCAGATCATGATAGTATTTTAATTGATTGGTACAATGAGAAGAATGTCAAGAAAAAGGAGTACTATTTAGTTGTAGGAAGATTTGTTCCAGAAAATAACTATGAAACTATGATAACTGAATTTATGAAATCAAATACTAAAAAAGATTTTGTATTAATAACAAATGTAGAGAAAAATAATTTTTATGAAGAGTTAAGACAAAAAACTAACTTTGATAAAGATAAGAGAATAAAATTTGTTGGTACAGTTTATAATCAAGAGTTATTAAAAAAGATTAGAGAAAATGCGTATGGATATTTGCATGGGCATGAAGTTGGAGGAACTAATCCATCTTTATTAGAAGCATTAGCTACAACTGATTTAAATCTTTTACTTGATGTTGGCTTTAACATAGAAGTAGGAGAGGATGGAGCATTATATTTTAGTAAAGAAAATAAAAATTTAGCTCAGCTTATTGATAAGCTAGATGTTATTGATAAAGAGTATTTAAAAGCTTTAGGTGCTAAAGCTAAAAGCAGAATAGATGAAGAATATACATGGAATTATATTATAAACAAGTATGAAAATTTATTTGTCCAATAGTAAAGTTATAAAATTAATTTAATGGAGGATAATATGAATATTTTGCATTATTCATTAGGTCTTCCACCATATAGAACTGGTGGATTAACTAAATATTCATTTGACTTGATGAAAGGACAAGCAAGAAATGGAGATAAGGTATATCTGTTATTTCCAGGAACAATATCTGTTATAAAGGATAAAACTAGAATCAAATATTATAAAAATGAATATGGAATAAATACATATGAAATTATAAATCCATTACCTGTTCCTTTATTACATGGTATTTCAGAACCACAAAAATTTATGGAGGCTTGTAACAAGATAGTATTTGAAAACTTTCTAATTGAAAAAGAAATACAGATAGTTCATATTCATACCTTAATGGGATTGCATAAAGAATTTTTAGAAGCTTGTAGTGATTTAAATATAAAAAAAGTATATACTACACATGATTATTTTGGACTTTGTACTAAAGTGAATTATATAGATAATGAAGGAGCATTGTGCGAAGAAAGAAATTTAGAAAAATGCTTAAGGTGTAACAAATTGGGATACAGTAGCAGAACTATAATGATGCTTCAATCACCTGTGTATAGATTTTTAAAAAATAAAGGTATCGTTTCTAAGCTAAAGCCATTAGCTAGAAAAATAAAAAGAGGTAACAACAATATTAGTTCTAGTGAATGCAAAGTTGAAGTAAAAATTACTCAAGAATATAAAAATTCATATAATAAATTAATTGAATATTATAATGATATGTTCAATTACATTGATACATTCTTATTTAATAGTACTATATCTCAAAAAGTATATAATCAATACATCAAGGCTAATGGAGAAATAATATCAATTACTCATGGAGATATAAAGGACAATAGAAAGATAAAAACATATGACAATAGTAAATTAAAACTAACATATCTAGGACCAGATAAGAAATATAAAGGGTTTAATTTGTTAATAGATACAATGAAAGAGCTTAATAAAGAGTATAAATCAGATGTAGAACTGAATTTATATGGTGATATATCTGAGCGGGAATTAGACGATAATATTAATATTCATGGTAGATATTCATATGATCAACTTAGTTATATATTTGATAATACAGACCTATTAATAGTGCCAAGTATTTGGAATGAGACATTTGGATTTATTACTTTAGAAGCACTAAGTTTTGGTGTGCCAGTACTTATTACTTCTAAAGTTGGTAGCAAGGATATTGTATGTAATGATAAATTGAGAAAGGGTATTATCACTAAAGAAGATAAATTTCAGATTAGAAATAAAATAATTGAAATCATAAATGATAGACAAATATTGATTAACATCAATAAAACTATAGTCGATGATAACTTTGAAGTTAGTATGTATGATCATTATAAAAAGATAGACGCATTTTATAAAAATGTTTTGGGAGAATGTTCACAATGATGAAAATTTTAGAGGTTTTTATAAAGAAGGTAAAGGGAAATGATTTTACGTTAGATAAAGATATAAGCTTAAGTTATCTTTTAAGCAAGGCGATTTTAATGATTATTAATTTGATTAGAGGTAATTTAAAATCAATATTTATTAGAAAAAAAAGTAGAATTATTTTCATAGGGCGTAGAAGCAAATTGAAGATAAAGAAAAAAATAAGTTTTGGTAGAGGCGTTAATATTGGAGATTTTGTCTTAATAGATGCATTATCTAGAAATGGTGTTAGTATAGGTAACAATGTTAGAATAGGTGATTTTACAAGAATATTATGTACAGGAACCATTAGAAATATAGGAAATGGAATTAAAATAGGAAACAATTGTGGGATGGGTGAAAATTGCTTTTTTGGTGCAGCTGGAGGAATTGAAATAGGAAATGATGTCATTATGGGGCAAAATGTAAGATTTCATTCTGAAAATCATAATTTTGGGGATATTAATGTTCCTATACGATTACAAGGTGTAAATAGTAAAGGAATAAAAATTGGTGATAATTGTTGGATTGGATCTGGAGTTGTATTTTTGGATGGTGTAACTGTTGGTAGTGGTTGTGTTATAGGGGCCAATACTTTAGTAAATAAAGATATTCCGGATAATGCAATAGTAGCAGGAAGTCCTGTCAAAATAATTAAATACAGAAATGAAATTAAGAATTAACAAAAGAAAGGAGCAATTTATTAATGAAAAAAATATTGTATGTAAGGAATGGACCATATAAAGTTAACCCTAATTTGTATAACTTGCAGGAAATTGGATTTTGCAAAGCATTGTGTAAGAAAGGGTTTGATTGCGATATAATATATTACTCTGATATTGATAAGGATGAAGAAATATATGTAGATAGTTGTAATGGCAAGAAGATAAATTTGTTATGGAGAAAAGGATATAAACTATTAAGAACAGGAATCTATCCATCTTTATTAAAAAAGGATTTTGTAAATAAATATGATTTAATAATAACGACAGAGTATAGTCAAATTATGTCTCTATTATGGACACGATACAATCCTAAAGTAGTATTATATAATGGACCATATTATAATATGTTTAAAATACCATTTACTGAGAAGATATATGATTTACTATTTACTAAAAAATTAGATAAGAATTTGTATAAAGTATTTACAAAATCAGATTTGTCTAAGAAGTACTTGGAAAAAAAAGGATTTAACAATGTTGTGACTTTAGGGGTTGGATTAGATATAGATGTTTTTGATAAAGTTGATAGTCCAAGTGAACAAGTGCTTGAGTTGAAAAAATTTATGAATAAAAATAAAAGCATACTATATGTGGGAAGTTTAATGGAAAGAAAAAATTTTGGATTTATGTTACAAGTATTTGATAAGGTAAATAAAGAAAATTCAGAAATAAAACTTGTTGTCATAGGAAAAGGAAAAAAATCTTATATTAAAAAATCATTAGAACTTATAAGTGAAAATGCACGAAAAAATATAGTTTTCATTGATAAAATTGATAATAAATCTTTAAAATACATATATCCAGAAGCAGAGGCTTTTATTTTACCTTCAAAGTTAGAGATATTTGGAATGGTGTTGTTAGAGGCAATGTATTTTGGTGTGCCAGTTGTAACTAGTTTAAATGGAGGATCAAGTACACTGATAGAAAATAAAGCTAATGGAGTTATAATTGATAAATTTAATGTTGATATATGGGCAAAAGAAATATTGAATATATGCTTTGATAAAAAGTATTCTGACAGTTTAAGAATGAATTCAAAATGTACAGTTGAAAATAATTTTTTATGGGATAAGGTAAGTAAGCGTTTTATTGAAGAAGTATACAAATAAAGTTAAGGAGAAGTTTTACAATGCCTAAAGTAGTATTTGTTATATTGCATTATTTAACATATAAAGATACATTTGAATGTGTACAATCTATAAAAGCAAATGTTAATTATAATAATTACAAAATTGTGATAGTTGATAATGCATCTAATAATAATTCATTTGAAAGTTTAGAAGATGATTATAAAGAGGTTGAAGATATATTTTTAATAAGAAATAGTGAAAATTTAGGATTTGCAAAAGGAAATAATGTAGGATATAAGTTTGCAAAAGAAAAATTGGATGCTGATTATATTGTTGTAATTAATAATGATACTATAATACAGGATAATGATTTTATAAAATCATTTATTAATTACTATGACACAAATGAGTTTCATTTATTGGGACCCCAAATAATTTCTTTGAAGGATAATTGTAATCAAAATCCTTTGAAAAATATAATAGATAGTAAAAACAAACTTATAAAAAGTATAATAAAATATTTTGTATTATATATTCTTAATGTTACCAAAATAGAAAAAATAATAAAAGAAATAAAATCAAAAAATAAAAACTCTGCAATAAACAATAAACAATCATTAAATTTTAAAAATGAAATTTTAGTGAATGTACCATTACATGGTGCATGTTTAATTTTTTCTGAATTGTATATTAAAAATATGGATTATGCATTTTATCCAAACACATTCCTATTTGTAGAAGAAGATATATTATATTATCTATGCAAGAAAAATAATTTTAAAACTTGTTATTTTCCAAGTATAACAATATACCATAAGGAAGATTCATCTACTGATTTTTTCTTGAAAGCAAGTGATGAAAAAAGAAAGTTTATATATAAAAATATTTTAAAGTCATGTATAGAATTTTATAAAATAATATAATTTTTAATAATAAGCATAACAAATAGCGTTAGTAGGTGAATAAGTATGGAAGGTAGATCGATTGCAGCAATTATAATATCATATAATTCACAGGAAACAATAAAAGAGACTATAAATTCGATTATGTACCAAGTGGATATGGTTATAGTTGTTGATAATAATTCAGATAATTTGTGCACGGAGATATTATCAGAGTTGGTTAGCCGAAGTAATAAATTGAAAGTAATTTATTTATCTGAAAATAAGGGAATAGCATCAGCATTAAATATAGGAATAAGGGAAGCTATGAACAACAACTTAGAATATATAGTTACTTTAGATCATGATTCAATATGTTGTGATGAATTTGTTGGTAAAATGTTAAGTCAATATAAAGAGATGGAGTTAACATATAAGGATTTAATTTTAGCACCAGATGTAATAGATAAAAGTAGCGGAATTAGCAAATATGAAAGGTTATCAGATAGTAATAAATTAATTAAAGTTGAGGGGTTAATGCAATCTGGATGTGTATTTAATGTTAGAATATTTCAAGAAATAGGATATTTTAATGAAGATCTATTTATATATTATGTTGATGATGAATTTTGTAAGAGGGTTGCAAGCGTAGAAGGAAATTGCTTTATAAATAGAGATGTATATATATTGCATAATGAAGGAAAACATTTCTCAAAGAAGATTTTTGGAAAACAATTTGAGTTAAGAACATATAGTGGCATATCTTTATATTATATTTCAAGAAATTGCATTTATATGTGTAAGCAATTTTCTTATTCATATTTTAGAAGAATTATAGAAGAATTTAGAAATACTATTTTATTTAGCAAAAATCGAAGAAAGGATTTATTTTATATGTATAAAGGAATGAAAGATGGTTTCAAAAGTGTTTTAGGAAAAATGAGTTAGAAAAGGAGTATTTTCTTATGAAGATTCTATTTGTTGCGCATGAAATGGAACTTGGGGGAGCTACGCTAGCATTATTGGAATTAATAGATAATCTAAAAGAAATAAAGGTGGATATATGTGTATTATTACATAATAATAATGGAAGTTTAGTTGATGAATTACAAAAAAGAAATATAGAAATAGTAGTTTGTAAATCTCATAGATTGCTAAAACATAAATTTACAATTTTGAATTGTATAAAAATATTAATTGCAATTGCACATAATTTCATTTTAAGTTTCTTTTTATCATTTAGATTAAAAAAGATGAATATTTCTTGTATTCATTCTAATAGTAGTGTTGTATGCTTTGGTGCTTTTTTGAGTCATAGTACAAATATTCCACATATTCAACATATAAGAGAAGTTACTGAATGTAGTGGTAGAAAATATATATTTATGAGAAAATGGATATTAAAATTTATTCAAAAGAATACTTTCCAAGCTATAGCAGTTTCTAATTCTTTAAAAGAGTCTTATACAGAATTATATAAAGATAAAATTAGTACGATATATGACGGAATAAAATTGTTGAATATTAGAAGATTTAAGCTGTTAAGTGAAGATAAAAAATTTAATATATGTGTAATAGGAGCTATATGTGAATCAAAAGGTCAAATTGATGCGATAAATTCAGTAGACATATTAATTAGAAAAGGTATTTTAAATATCAAATTATTTATAATTGGAGGAAAAGAAGAAAATTATTATAGTAAATTAATTAGTATAATACAACAAAAAGGCATAAGTGAATATATTGAATTTATTGATTTTAATAAAGATATTAATAAGATTAGATATGATATGAATCTTGAATTAAATTGCTCACGAAGTGAGGGGTTTGGTAGGACAACCGTAGAAGCGATGATGTATGGCATACCTATAATAGGTGCAGATAATACAGCGACGTTAGAATTAATAGGAGAAAATATGAATGGAATCCTGTATAAAACAGGTGATTCATATGATTTAGCTAATAAAATAGAGTATGTAATTAATAATCAAGAGCATGTTGAAAAAATTGCTACTAACGCTCATAGATTTGCAGAAGAAAATTTTACAGATAAAATAAATTCGGAGAATATTTACGAGTTATATGCAAAAGTAATTGAAGATCATTGTAAATAATTTTTTAGGTTATCACTAATTTTATAATAGGATTATAAGAAAGAAATAGTTTATTATTAAGTACTGATGGGATAGTGTGATAAAATTATTTATTAGTTAAGGAGGGAAAAATGTATTATATTAGAAGCTACTACAAGGATTGCTTGGTAATGTTTTTATTTATGCTAGTAAATCTTATTGCAGCAATAAGCGGAAATGGTTGGGTTATTGGTACTGTAATTTTAGTGTTTACAGTGTTCTTCCTATCCATAATAAATGAATTGAATTTTATTAAAATGCAAATTTATTTTCTAATATCATCAACATTTGTTTTGGATTATTTATGGATATTTACTCAAATAGAAGTTCCACTTAGTCTAAGATTTTATGTTGACATTATAAGTATAATTTTATTTTTTAAAACAATTCGTGGCAATAAAATTAAATCGGATTTTTTAAAAGATCCTGTAATAATAATTTTTATTGTTACAATTTGTATGAGTTTATTAAGAGTTATTTATGAGGATTACACAATTTATAATTTATTTTTAGGATTAAGAACATACTTTAGATGGATAATCTTATACATATGCATTTCTAAGTTAGAAGTGAAATTTGTAAAAGTAAAAAACATAGTAGGATTTATTTATTTATTGCAAGTAATTTTAGTACTATTTCAATCAAAAAGATATGCTGATAGAGATCAAATTTGTGGAACATTTGGTTTATATGGAACACCGTATATATTATGTTTTATTTGTATAATTTTTTATTATGTTATATATAACAAAAGAAATATTTTATCTTATTTTGTGATATTGAGCACTCTATATATAATAATTTTTGGAGAAATTAAAGTAGCATTTATAGTCCTTCCAATTTCTATATTATGTGTTTATATTATAATAAGTAAAAATAAGTTTTATAAAAAAGTTATTATTACAATACTGATAACTATAGTTTTTATAGCGTCTACAAAACTACTAGGAAGAGTATATAGCAATTTTAATGACTTTTTTACAGTAGATAAAGTTATAGAATACTTCAATTACAAGAATCCTGCTTATGATTATGGAAGAGTAGATAACTTTTTGAACATTAACAATGAATTGAATGATACTGTGTATAAATATATAGGAAAAGGCTTAGGGTATTCTGTACCATCAGATTTTACAACATATGATTTAGCACTATGGAAGGGAAGAAACATAAATCAGTTAGAAGGATCAAAATATTATTTAGATAATAGAACGAGAGGGTATGAAATTGTATCTTTAAATGTATTTTTTTTAGATAACGGTATAATTGGCATACTTGTTTTGGTAATAATGTTTAGTATATTCTTTGTTAGGGCAATTCGTGTATACTACAAAACTGAAAATGAAGAATATAGAAGTACTAGTTTAGCATATATATCTTTTCTTATATCATTTTTTGCTTTGTGCATATATACGGATTGTTTATATAATATTCAAACTAGTTTAATATTATGGATCTTCACTGGTTATATAAATAATATTTATAAGCAAGTACAATCGTAGTATTTAAAATATATGTCTATGGTAGTTCCGGTTTTATATTGCTATAGAGTATATTAATTAAATTTTATAAGGAGATTTTTATGGAAAATAATTTGGTTAGTGTGATTATATTGTCATATAAAAATTTACAATACTTAAAAGAAACTATAGATTCTGTCTTGAGTCAAACATATTCAGACATAGAAATAATACTTGGTGATGACGGAACAGAACAATTTGATACTAAATTTTATGAACAGTATATAAATACTAATTGCAAGAACAATGTGAAAAAGGTGATTGCATATAAAAATCCTGTGAATCTGGGTATAGTTAAAAATGCTAACAAAGCAATTAAAATGTCAAGGGGTGAATATATAAAGTTTATTGCTTCAGATGATACATTTTATTCAGATGATGTACTACTTAAAATGATTAATTATCTTAATGAAAATGACGCTTATGTATTAACCTCAAATATATTGTTATGTGATAGTAATATGAAAAAATTAGATGAAGCTGATTTTAAAATAAAAGATTATCAGAACTTATTACCAATAGGTCAAAATCCACATGAGTTTTTCAAATTATTATGTGTTAGGGATATGATAGCAGCGCCCAGTGTAATGTTCAATAAAGATTTATTTGATAAATATGGCTATTTTAACGAAAAGTATAAACTTGTAGAAGATTGGCCAATGTGGCTTAAAATCTCGAGAAGTGGCTGTAAAATTCATTATCTTGATATAATATCAGTAAAATATAGGTCAGAAGTTGGAGTGAGCAGTGCTAGAACCCCTAACCCTATATTTATTAAGGATATTATCAGATGTTATGAAGACGAAATACTACCGCATAAGTCTGAATTAGGATACTGGTTGCATAAGAAAATAAAATGGAAGTATATAAGAACATATCGATTATCACAGTATAATGTTATTAAGAAATTAATAGTTAGGCTTATAAATATAGATGTTATTCTAGCAAATAGAATAAAGAGGTTGATGATTCATGAAAAGAACTGATTATGTAGTTAAGAATATAGCGACAGGCGTTATAATGCAAGTAGTAATAATTTTGTTGGGATTTGTATCAAGAAAAATATTTATTCAATATATAGGAATAGAGTATCTTGGAATAAATGGATTGTTAACAAATATACTATCTATGCTTAGTTTAGTTGATTTAGGGATAGGGAGTGCTATTTATTATAGTCTCTATAAACCATTAGCAGAGAGAAATTATAACCAAGTAAAAGCTATAATGAATTTATATTCTAAGTTGTATAAATTTATTGGAATTTTGGTCGCAGTATTAGGATTGATGCTTTTACCTTTCTTAAAATATATAATGAAAACAGATATTTCTAGTACATATGTTAATACAGTATATATAGTATTTTTAATGGATTCTGTTTTATCATAT
Organism: Clostridium sp. TW13; assembly: GCF_024345225.1. NCBI lineage: Bacteria > Bacillati > Bacillota > Clostridia > Eubacteriales > Clostridiaceae > Inconstantimicrobium > Inconstantimicrobium mannanitabidum. The sequence goes on along the minus strand of NZ_BROD01000001.1, from coordinate 2,872,003 downwards.
TTTTTAGCATATAGGAGTAATATTTTATCTGCTGATCAAAAAGGTTATATATTAAATAATATATCTACAGTATTCACTGTTATTACAACATTAGCACAAATAAGTATAGTTTTTTTTACTAGAAATTACATACTATTTTTAGTTGTTAAATTAGTATTAGGAGTAATCAAAAATATCTTTATATATGTCATTACAAATAAGAAATATAGTTATTTAATGGACAAGAATAAACCATTATTAAAGGCAAAGACTAAACGAGAAATAATAAAGAATGCTAAAGCACTTTTTATAGTTAATATTTCAACTTATTTTGTATTTGGGACAGATAATATTTTATTATCGACATTTGTTGGAGTCGCAGCAGTAGGATTATATTCAAATTATTTACTTTTGATAAATACAGTTAATACATTGATAGGACAAATATTTCAAGGGATAAAAGCAAGTTTTGGTAATTTTATGGTGCAGAAAAATCTTAAAGAAGCTAATGAAATATTTGAAATTTTGTATTTTATAAATTTTTGGATATCAACATTTTGTGCTATTTCATTATTCATTCTATTGAATCCATTTATAGAGTTATGGTTAGGAAAAGGAATGTTGTTTAATATTATAACAGTTGCTATATTAGTTTTTAACTTCTATTTTAGGGGAATGACGAATGCTATTGAAGTAGTAAGAAATGCAGCTGGTCTTTATAATCCATATCCTTTCTTTAAGTTTTGGTCATTAACAGAAGGTGTTTTAAATTTAATTTTAGCTATGATATTTTCAGGGTTGTTTAAGATGGGAATGGTGGGAATATTTTTAGCAACATCAGTAAGTACATGTATAACAGCATATGTGTTACCATGGAATGTTTACAAGTATGTATTCAAAATGTCATCAAGAAGGTATTATATTAAACATATAGTTTATATGTTTAGTACTTTAGTAATAGCGTCAATAACATACTTTATCAGTAGTTTAGTTACAACCGATAATCATTTGAGTCTATTTATGGTTAAAATGGTAGCTTGTGTTTTTGTGCCAAATTCGTTGATTGTTCTATTTTTTAGATCAAGTAAAGAATTTAAATATTTAATGAATAAATTTAATGTGAAAAATGCTATGTTGCTTATAAGAAAAAAACATAAGTAAATAGAAAAAGTAATTTTAAATATATATAAGAAATATTCTGATACATTATTAATGATTGAAATATAAAAGTTTGAAGTTGATTTAAAACCTAAAATGAGCAAGTCTAGAGTCTTATATTTACGTCTAATTTAATGGTAGATTCTTATTAGTCATATAAGAGTATGAAATAATAAATATGTCATATATTTTAATTGACATATGGGTGGGAAGGTGGTATTGCTCAAAGTTATAATAATGTATGGATTAAAGTAATTTTATGTATAATATTTCACATAATTAGAAAATGAAGGAGTGTTTTTTATGAAAATAATGCCTAATAGGTTAGACAGGGGATTCTTTCAACATCAAGAAGAATTTGAACATAAGGCTATTGAAGTTCTACGTTCAGGATGGTATGTACTTGGAAAAGAAGTTACTTTGTTTGAGGAGGAATTTGCTAACTACACAGGAGCAAAGCATTGTGTAGGTGTTGGAAATGGTCTTGATGCACTTTGGATTGCATTTAGGGTGCTAGGAATAGGAGCTGGAGATGAAGTTATTGTTCAAGGTAACACTTATATAGCAAGTGTTATGGGAATAACAATTAATGGTGCTACTCCAATATTTGTAGAACCTAATAAATATAACAACATTGATGTAGATAAAATAGAAGAAAAAATTACAGAGAAAACCAAGGCTATTTTAGTTGTACACTTATATGGTCAATGTTCTGAAATGAATAAAGTAATGGAAATTGCCAAAAAGCATAAATTGCGTGTAGTTGAAGATTGTGCTCAAGCTCATGGGGCAATGGATGCAGGAAAACAATGTGGAACATTTGGTGATATTGGTTGCTTTAGTTTTTATCCTTCAAAAAACTTAGGGGCTTTTGGTGATGCAGGAGCTATTACTACTAATGATGATAGTTTAGCTCAAAAAGTTAGAGTGTTTAGAAACTATGGCAGTGAAAAGAGATATCATAATATTGTTGTAGGAACAAATTCAAGACTTGATGAGATGCAAGCAGGGCTTTTAAGGATTAGACTTCAATATCTTGATGAAATTACCAAGGAACGTCATGAAATTTGCAATAAATACTTAAAAGAACTTAAAAATAAAAATATAGAATTACCTGAAGTTTGTGATGGAGTTACAACTGTTTGGCATCAGTTTGTTATAAGAGTGAAAAATAGAGAGTCATTGATTGAATATTTAAATTCTAAAGAAATTGGTACAATTATTCACTATCCAATACCACCACATCTAGCAGATGCTTATAAATATTTAAATGTACCTAAAGGTAGTCTGCCTATAACTGAGAGATATGCGAATGAAGTATTATCATTACCATTATATAACGGAATGACTGATGAAGAATTAGAGTATATCATAAATTCTATCAATTCTTGGAATAAATAATATTTGACAGTATGCTACTTAAAAAATAATTTTAGTATATAAAGTAATTAAATTACGCTTAGTTAGTATAAAAAATCATGAGGTATAAGAAATATTGTTTTGGAGGGAAAAACGTGAATAATTCAATGATATCTAAAAATTCACTAATAGGTAAGAATGTTGTAATAAAAGATGGTAGTATAATAGGAGAAAATGTAATAATTGAAGATGATGTATATATTGATTATGGTTGTATTATAAAAGATAATGTGCATATAAAAAAAGGAACATTTGTTGGAGCAAGATGTATTTTAGGAGAATATCTTGTGGATTTTTTTGATGACATGAAAAACAAAAATCATCCTCTAATAATTGGAGAAAATTCGGTGATTCGTAGTGAAACTATTATTTATGGAGAAAATCAAATTGGAGATAATTTTCAAACAGGGCATAGAGTTACAATTAGAGAAAAATCAAAAATTGGTAATAATGTAAGAATAGGTACTTTATCTGATATTCAAGGATATTGCAAAATTGGAAATTATGTAAATATGCATAGTAACGTTCATATTGGACAAAAAAGCATTATAAAAGATTATGTTTGGATTTTTCCTTATGTAGTATTAACTAATGATCCAACTCCACCATCAGAACAACTTGTTGGAGTGACAATCGAATCATTTGCTGTTATAGCTACTATGAGTGTTATATTACCAGGTGTGCATATATATGAAGATGCTTTAGTTGGGGCAGGAGCAACTGTTAATAAAGATGTATATAAAGAAGTTGTAGTGGCTGGAAATCCAGCTAAACCTATTTGCAAAGTGTCAGATATAAAAAATAAAATATCAGGGGAAAAAGTATATCCATGGAGATATACTTTTGATAGAGGAATGCCATGGAATGAAGTAGGATATGAACAATGGGCAGAAAATAATCCTTATATGTAAATTAATAAGTATTTAGTTTTTTTAAATAATAGTTAAGAATATTTTTATGGAGGGGATTATGATAATGGATAGACATAAGATGATAGAATTCAAACAACATGGTGATGATAGAGGAAAGCTTGTTGTAGTAGAGGGGATGAAGGATGTTCCATTTGATATTAAAAGAATATTTTATATCTATGGTTCTGATAGTAAAGTAGTTAGAGGTCAGCATGCAAATAGAAGAAGTGAATTTGTATTAATTAATGTATGTGGTTCATCTAAAGTAAGAATAAGAGATGGTAATAGAGATGAAGTAGTCGAATTGGACAAACCTCATACAGGAATATATATCCCTAAAATGGTTTGGAAGGATATGTATGACTTTTCAGAAGATAGTATACTTTTAGTTTTAGCAAGTGAATGCTATGATAATTCAGAATATATAAGAAATTTTGATGAATATATAAAGGAAGTAATTGTCGAGTAAATGAAATTACAAATATTACATGATTTTTGTAGCCCAATATAGAAGAAGAGTGATTTATGCTAAGTTTTATGTGCCTATAGCTTAGATACTTTAATCACTTTCATTAAATTTTGTGTCTTGAGTACAGAGAAAGGAATGATAGTTATATTATGAAAGGAATAGTTTTAGCAGGAGGATCAGGAACAAGACTTTATCCAGTAACAAAAGCAATGTCTAAACAAATGGTCCCAATATACGACAAACCTATGATATATTATCCAATGTCAGTTTTAATGCTTGCAGGAATAAAAGATATATTAATAATATCTACACCAAGAGATATTGTTAACTTTAAAGAACTTTTTCAAGATGGAAAGGATTTTGGGTTAAATATTGAATATGCAGTTCAAGAACAACCAAATGGCCTTGCAGAAGCATTTATTATTGGAGAAGAATTTATTGGTAATGATAATGTAGCTATGGTGCTTGGAGACAACATTTTCTATGGTCAAAATTTTTCAGAGCATTTGAGAAAGGCTGCAGCATTAGAAAATGGGGCATATGTATTTGGTTATTATGTTCAAAATCCAAAGGCTTTTGGAGTTGTTGAATTTGATGATGCTGGAAAGGTCGTTTCTTTAGAAGAAAAACCTGAACATCCAAAGTCAAAATATGCAGTACCAGGTCTTTACTTCTATGATAATTCAGTAGTTCAAAAAGCTAAGGCATTGAAACCATCGTCAAGAGGAGAATTGGAGATAACTGATTTGAATAAGGCATATATGGAAGAAGGAACCTTGAAGGTTCAATTATTTGGTAGAGGAATGGCTTGGCTTGATACAGGTACTCATGCATCTATGCTTCAAGCTTCAAATTTTGTAGAAGCAGTTCAAAATACTCAAGGAACATATATTGCATGTCTTGAAGAAATTGCTTACAGACAGGGATGGATAAGCTCTGAAAAGGTTATTCAACTTTCTAAACCATTAATGAAAACTGGATATGGAAAGTATCTAATTGATATAGTAGAAGAAGTTGAAATTAAAAAATCACTGGGAAAAACTCCAGTTATAAAGTAATAGGGGAGAATCAATATGGGAAATTTTAATTTTAATAAAACAAAGATTGATGGATTGTACATAATACAACCTAAAGTTTTTGGGGATAGTAGAGGCTATTTTATAGAAAGTTATAATAAGGAGCACTTTGCTGAAGCTGGGCTTAATATGATTTTTGTTCAAGATAATGAATCAAAATCTAGTAAAGGAGTGCTTAGAGGACTTCATTTTCAAAAGAAGCACAGTCAAGGAAAGCTTGTTAGGGTAACAAAAGGAAAAGTTTTTGATGTAGCAGTTGATTTAAGAACAGGCTCTCCTACGTATGGGCAATGGGAAGGTGTTGTTCTTAGTAATGAGAATAAAAAACAATTTTATGTTCCAGAAGGTTTTGCACATGGATTTTTAGTTTTGTCAGATGAGGCTGTTTTTAATTACAAATGTACAGATTTTTACTCACCAGAATATGATGGTGGAGTAATGTGGAATGATCCAGATATCAATATAGAATGGCCTTTAGACGGAATAGAAAATATACTTTTATCTGACAAAGATAAGATACATCCGGGCTTAAAGGAATTAGACTTAAGTGAATATGAAGATTATATATATAAGAGGAAATAGCATGTATGAAAATAAGTAACTACATTGAAAAGATTTTGAGTTTGCCTAAAACACTCATATTTAATTTTAAGTATTTTCCGCTTAAGACTGCATTAAAGTTACCTATATTAGTTAATTATAATGTATGTTTAAAGGAGATTTCAGGAGAAGTTATATTAGACACTGATATAAGAAGAGGAATTGTTAAGATTGGATTTGGAGATATTGGGATTTTTGATAAAAATAAATCACGATCTATTTGGCAAGTAGCTGGTAAGGTTATATTTAAAGGAAAAAGCAATATTGGACATGGATCAAGGATAAGTGTAAATAAAGATGGAGAGTTAATATTAGGAAGTAATTTTCAAATAAGTGCTGAAAGCTCTATAATATGCAATAAAAGTATAACATTCGGAGATAATTGTTTGATGTCATGGGATTGCTTAATAATGGATACAGATTTTCATAAAATTTTTAATATTAATAATCAAAGATTGAATAATGATAAACCCATAATTATAGGATCTAATGTTTGGATAGGATGTAGAAATACAATTCTTAAAGGTGCAGTTATTGGTGATAATGTAATTGTTGCAGCCAATAGCAGCATATGTGGTTATATGAAGGGAGAAAATCAAATAATTGGTGGAAGTCCAATGAGAGTTTTAAAAAGTGATGTATATTGGGAGATGTAGATATATGAAAATATTGATTACAGGATCAAAGGGACAATTGGGTAATGAACTTCAAGATATAATAAATAGTGGAAGAGCTGAAATTGGTGCAGTTTCAGAAGTAATAAAAAAATCTGAGGTTGTACCATTAGATGTAGATAAACTTGATATAACAAATTTAGTTCAAGTTAATGAAATATTAAATGATTTAAGACCAGATGTAGTAATAAATTGTGCAGCAGCAACAAATGTTGATGGTTGTGAAAGCAATGAGGATTTTGCATTTAAAGTAAACTCAATTGGACCTAGAAATTTAGCTATAGTTTGCGAAAAAATAGGTGCAAAACTAGTTCAAGTTTCAACTGATTATGTATTTAGTGGAGTGGGAAATAAACCATTAACTGAGTATGATTTAACAGCTCCATATAGCGTTTATGGAAAAACAAAACTTTTAGGGGAAAAATATGTAAGTGAATTTTCTTCAAAATATTTTATAGTAAGAACTGCTTGGCTTTATGGATATGTAGGACATAATTTTGTTTACACAATGATGAAGCTTGGAAAAGATAAAGATATGCTTAAGGTTGTTAATGATCAAAGAGGAAATCCAACTCATGCAAATGACTTAGCTTATCATATTTTAAAACTTATTGAGACTGAAGAATATGGAGTATACCACTGTACTGGCAAGGGAGAATGTACTTGGTATGATTTTGCTAAAATGATAATTGAATTATCAGGAGAAAAATGTGAAGTTAACCCATGTACATCAGAAGAATATAAAACTCCTGCAAAGAGACCAGAGTATTCATCACTTGATAATATGATGTTAAGAAGTACTGTTGGTGATGAAATGAGAGATTGGAAAGATGCAATAAAAGCATTTATGAGCAAACAAAAGTAAAATAGTGCAAACTTCAAACTATAAACTAAGTTTGTAAGAATAAAAGAGAATATTTTAAGTGGAAAAGGAGATTAGTAATGAAGACATATTTGGTTACAGGTGGAGCAGGATTTATAGGATCGAATTTTGTTTTATACATGTTGAATAAATACGAGGATATTAAAATAATCAATTTAGATAAGTTAACTTATGCAGGAAATTTGGAAAATCTTAAATCTATAGAAAATGATGCAAGACATACATTTGTTCAAGGAGATATTTGTGATAAAGAATTAGTTTCAAGTCTTTTTGAAGCTAATGATATAAATTATGTTGTTCATTTTGCTGCAGAATCACATGTTGATAGAAGTATAATAGAACCAGAAATATTTGCTAAGACCAATGTACTAGGAACAGTTAACATGCTTAATTGTGCAAAAAATGCTTGGGAAACAGCAGATGGATTTAAAGAAGGTGTTAAATTCCTTCATGTATCAACAGATGAAGTATACGGATCATTAGGGGCAGAAGGTTTCTTCATGGAAACAACACCATTAGATCCTCATAGTCCATATTCATCAAGTAAGGCTGGCTCAGATTTAATGGTTAAGGCCTATCATGATACTTACAACATGCCAGTTAACATAACAAGATGTTCAAATAATTATGGTCCATTCCAATTCCCAGAAAAGTTAATACCATTATTAATTAATAATTGCTTACAGCACAATGAACTACCAGTATATGGAGATGGAATGAACATAAGAGATTGGTTATTTGTAGAAGATCATGCTAAAGCAATTGATATGGTTATTAATGAAGGCAGATTTGGTGAAGTGTATAATGTTGGTGGACATAATGAAAGAACTAACATACAAATAGTAAAAACAGTTATATCTTACATTAATGAAAATGTAGATAAGGAGGTAACTGAAAGCTTAATCAAATACGTTGAAGATAGAAAAGGCCACGATAGAAGATATGGAATAGCTCCAGATAAGATAAAAGAAGAATTAGGATGGTATCCAGAAACTACTTTTGAAGTTGGAATAAAGAAAACTATTAAATGGTACCTAGATAATAAAGAATGGATGAAAAATGTAACTTCCGGCAATTACCAAAAGTATTACGAAAAAATGTACACCGATAAATAAAGTGCGTAGCACAACCAAATTCATTTCACCGATAAATAAAGTGCGTAGCACAACCAAATTCATTTTACCGATGAAAAAAGTACGCAGTACTATTAAAATAATTTATATTAGAAGAATAAATATATAAGTACAAACACTGTACGAAAGAAAATATTTTCGTACAGTGATTTTTATAATTTCTTTTTAGTTATTTTAAGTTTTTAGAAAAAGAGTGAAAAGAAAAGCATTAAAGGATGTCTACCATTAAAAACGGAAAAAATCGTTACAAAATAGTTTTATTTTGATGAAATATAATAAAGATGCTTTTAATTTTATACATTTATAGTGTATAATACTATAGTAGAAAAAACTATATATGGAAGTTTTTTTGAAGATGATTTATATTAAGTTAATTATCATAGATACTATTTAAGGGTATAATAGGGGGAGATAATTTCATGAATAAGAAAATAGGAGTTGTTATAATAACGTTTCTATTTATAAGTTTAGTAATAGTTTCAGTATTTGGAATAAAAAAGAGTAATGAATTACAAAATAAAGATAAACAAGAATATGCTGAATGGTTACAAAAAAATATTATAGATCAAAAGAAATCAGAACTAGGACAAGCGCAAAAAGAAGTCAAAGAAGCAGAAAAAGAAGTGAAGGAAACAGCAGCTACTGAGGAAAATCTTGATTTTAACCAAAAGCTTCAAAAGGGAAAATCAATTAACATACTTGTACTAGGAGATGGACTCGCTTTAAGTCAAGGAAAAGATACAACAGATGGTTCTTGGGATAAGAACTTGGTTAACTTGATTAAGAACACGTATAAAAGTGATTCTCAATTGAAGAATTTAGGAGAACAGGGCTGCACTATAATTCGTGGAAATGAAATTTTAGCAAGTAATGACATACATAGTTTTGATTTGATTTTAACTTGTTTTGGTCAAAGTGACCGAAATAAGGGAGTTACTTTACAAGATTTTAAGCAAGGATATACTGACTTAATTAAAAATATAAAAAGTAAAAATAGTAAAGCAGTTATAATACCAATATTACCAAATACACTTAATCTTGAAAGTGATTATAGAAATCAAATATTAAGTGTAGTAAAGGAAAACACATTGATAGCAGCAGATGTAAAAACAGCATTTTTAAATACTGGTAATCAAAGTGAGTTAACTGTGGGAGTATTACCTAATGATAATGGATACAAGATTTATACACAAGTTATTAGTGAGGTAATAAAGCAATATACAAAAACAAATTAGAAATAAACCAATATCAGTCATTTTTGGAGGTAAAGCATGCAACAAGAAAATATAAATTTAGAAAATATTATTGATATAATAAAAAAGAGATGGAAATTAATTATATCAATTGTTTTAGCATTTACATTAGTAGCTACAGTGGCAACTTTCTTTTTTATTAAGCCAAAATACGAAGCTAAAACTAAGCTATTTGTAGGAAAAGAAGAGAATACTAAAAATAATAGCTACAATGCTAGTGATATACAGATGTATCAACAATTATTAAAGACTTATACAGATGTAATAGAAACAAGTGATTTAGTAACAAGAGCAATAGAAACTAAAAAACTTAACGTAGATGCTGGAAGTGTATTAAGTAAATTATCAGTTAATCCAATTGCTAATACTCAAATATTAGAGATAAGCTATACAGGTACTGATAAAAATCAGGCTAAGGACATTGTAGGAGCCATAACTGATGAGTTTGTTAAGACTTCAAAAGATTTAATTTCTAATGCTAATGTTAAGGTGGTAGAAACTGTAAGGCTTCCAGAAGGCCCTTCTAGTCCTAATAAAAAGCTCAATATATCTATTGGCCTATTATTAGGGCTTATAGTGGGAATTGGATTGGCATTTTTCCTTGAAGTTACTGATACAACCTTTAAATCAAAAGAAGAGTTGGAAACAATATTGGGAATACCTGTTATTGGAGAAATACCGAATACAGAGAAAGTTAAGTAAGGAGAAAAAAGTATGTTTATAGTAGAAACAAAGCCAAAGTCAATACCCGCAGAATCTTATAGAACGTTAAGAACTAATATACAATATTCTTTATTTGATAAAGAGATAAGAACAATTCTTGTAACCAGTTCTGAACCTGGAGAAGGGAAATCAACTACTTCTGGAAATTTAGCCTTATCCTTTGGACAAGCTGGTAAAAGTGTTATTTTAATTGATTGTGACTTAAGAAAACCTTCAATACATAAAAAGTTTAAGATATCTAACGCATTAGGACTTTCTGATGTACTAATAGGCAAGATGAAGGTTGAAGAAGCTGTAAATAAGTATGGGAACAGATTAGACATATTAACAGCAGGAAAGATTCCACCAAATCCGTCAGAAATGCTAGGGTCAAAAGCCATGGAAAAATTATTAGAAGAAATAAAAGATCATTATGATATTGTGATTTTGGATACAAGTCCTGTATTAGCAGTTACAGATGCACAAGTTCTATCGAGAAAGGCAGATGGAACAATCTTGGTTGTTAGAGCAGAAGCTACAAAAAAGGATGCAGTACTGAGAGCTAAGGGATTATTGGATATGGTAGGAGCAAAAATTCTAGGAACTGTTATAAATGGAGTGGAAAGATCAAGAAAACATTATTATTACTATAGTAATGAAAAATAGGAGGTAGGTAAATGATAGATACTCATTCACATGTACTTCCAGGAATAGATGATGGAGCAAAAAGTGTTGATATAACTTTAGAAATGTTAAAACACGCAGAGCAAGATGGTGTGAAAAAGATAGTGGCTACACCACACTATTGCTTAGAGTATGCAGAAGCCCCTTATCAACAAGTAAAAGATTTAACAGTTCAAATAAATAATCTTTGTAAGCAAGAAGGAATAAATATTGAGATATATCATGGGCAAGAAGTATTTTTTTCAGAAGATATTATTGAGGATTATAAATCTGGTATTATAGGCACAATAAACGATTCAAAATATATGCTTATAGAATTCCCAGTAACTAAATTTCCAAAAGAGACCTTTGAGTTACTATATGAGTTGCAACTTAAGGGAATAGTTCCTATAATTGCACATCCTGAAAGATATAATACATTTATAGAAAAACCTTCAGAAATTAATAAATTTATAGATGAAGGATATCTGTTTCAATTAGATTCAGGCAGTATTGAAGGTGTTTTTGGATCTAAAGTTAAGAAAACAGCAGAAATATTCACTAATCATAACATATATAATTTCATTGGATCTGATGCACATAATACAAGAAGCAGATGTATGGGACTTAGTGGAGCAATGAAAATAATAGAGAAAAAAACTAAAACTAATAAAGAAAGCTTTATTGAAAGTGCTGATAAAATGTTAAAAAATAAAGATGTGATTTTTGATGGTATGAAAATAAGTGATAAAAAAGGTATATTTTCATTTTTTAAATAGAGTGTATTTATTAAGGGTGAGGGGATAGAATGGAAAGCTTAAGTGAGAAAGAGTGTGTGGATACTGATACCAAAGACAACATCTTTTACAGTGCAATCAAAAGAATAATGGATATAGTTTTATCATCTTTAGGAATTATAGTTTTAAGTCCACTTCTTTTAATTGTAGCTATTGCTATAAAACTTGAATCCAGAGGACCTATAGTATTTGTCCAAGAAAGAGTTGGAATGAAAGGCAAAAGGTTTAAGATGTACAAGTTTAGATCTATGGTACCTGATGCAGAAGAAATGAAAAAGAATTTAGAAAAATGCAATGAGATGAGTGGACCTATGTTTAAGATGAAAGAGGATCCAAGAGTTACTAGGATAGGAAGATTTATAAGAAAAACTAGTATTGATGAATTGCCTCAATTTTTAAATGTGATTAAAGGTGAAATGAGCATAGTTGGGCCAAGACCTTCTTTACCTAAAGAAGTAGATCAGTTTGAACCTTGGATGTTAGAAAGGCTTGAAGTCAAACCTGGAATTACATGTATTTGGCAGGTTTCAGGCAGAAATGATGTTTCATTTAAAAAGTGGATGGAAATGGATATAAATTATGTTCATAGAAAGAGTATTGCCTTAGATATAAAATTAATTTTAAAAACCTTTTTGTTACTTTTTGGAGATAAGCATGCAAGATAGCTTTTTTGTAAATGCTGCATGTTTATCTACATAAGTTAGATAACTAAATTGATGTTTATATATATATAAATTAAGTACTAAATTAAAGGCTAAAAAACCTCTCTATAATTCGTAATAGAATTGTAGAGAGGTTTTTTATAATTCCATCTACTCGGTTTATTGTAAAGTATGATTTATACGACTAGCCTCATCCATATATTGACACATGAAATTTATTTACATATAATGGAATTAAAATGGTGTGGGGGAAATTTGATGTTTATAATAGAAAGGAAACCAAAATCAATATCAGCAGAATCTTTTAGAGAGTTAAGAACCAATATTCAGTATTCTTCATATGATAAAGAGATGCGAACAATTCTTGTAACAAGTTCTGAGCCAGGGGAGGGAAAATCAACAATATCAGGAAATTTAGCTTTAAGTTTTGCACAGGCAGATAAAAAAGTTATTTTAATTGATTGTGATTTGAGAAAACCTTCACTACATCAAAAATTTCATATATCTAATCTGGCAGGTCTTTCAGATGTTTTAGTAGGACAAGCAAATCTAGAAGAAACTATAGTTGAGTATGCAGATAATCTACATATATTAACTTCTGGTAAAATTCCTCCTAATCCTGCAGAAATGTTGGACTCCAAATTGATGGAAATATTATTAAATGAAATAAAAGAGCATTATGATATTGTCATTCTGGATTCAAGTCCTTTATTAGCAGTTACTGATGCCCAAGTTTTATCAAGAAAAGTAGATGGAACAATAGTAGTTGTTAAGGCAGAACATACAAAAAGACAATCAGTACTTAGAGCCAAGAGTTTATTGGATATGGTAGGAGCAACAATTATAGGTACTGTTATAAATTGTGTGGACAAATCAAGAAAAAATTATTACTATTATGGTACTGAAAAAGAGAAGAAAAATAAAGAAGAGGTATTTGTTTAATGAAATAAACACACCCTGCAATTCAGAAATAGAATTGCAGGGTGTCTTATTTGAGGGATCTAATTTACTTTATGATTTAATGAGATTCTATTTATTAGTTAAACTTTTTCTTTTTTTATTTTCAGCTATTACTAGGAAAGTTCCTGATGCAATGCTGAACAAGCCAAATCCTACAACTAATACCCAATTTATTGGAGAACCTGTTTTAGGTAAGCTTGCAAGTGTAGTAGATTGTGTGGCTGCTACAGGTGTTACTGCTGATGTTGTTGTGGCAGTTGAAGGGTTAGTTGTATTTGTACTAGGTTTTCCAGAGTTGCTTGGAGTAGGTGTTGGAGTTGGATTCGGAACTGGTGCAGGAACAGTGCCTATTATAAAACCTTTGAATGCAGATATCATATCAGCTGTAATTCTTCCAGTGAAATCTACAAGTACACAGTTTAGAGCCTTATTGTAGATTACATCTATTCCTTGCTTGTAAAGTGCATCTATATTTACTTTTGAAGCGTCACCGTTTAATAAATCAGATTTAGCAAAGGTATAGGCTTTTTTATTTACTGTTAATGTTAGAGAAGCTGGATCATAAGTTCCTTTATAATAAGTTGCTATCAATGTTGGATCTATATACGCCTTATTGTTTGCTATAGTAACATCATAACCAGCTTGTAATGTACCAGCAATCGCAAGTCCAGTTTTTTCACTTGCTTTTAATGTTAATGGAGTGCTGTTAGCAGGAGTATCTTTATCTATTGTTAAAGTATCTATCTTAACAGGTGTATTATAAAGTTTATTCTTTGCATTTTTTGCACTTGTATCAATAGTGTTATATTTATATGCATCAATAGTAAGTTTTCCGTTTACTACAGAAACAACTTCGTAGGAAGGACTGTCTTGGCAATCTATAAAGTTTGCATCCCAAACCTTGTTATTTAAATCTGTATAATATTTGTTTCCACTTCTTCCTGTTACATAATAAACAGTTCCTTTTGAATAGTCTGTGTAATAATTATTTCCGTTTATTGCATAAGATCTAGACACCCCATGATCATGACCATTGAATACTATATCAACGTGATGCTTTTCAATTACTGGTGTAAGTATATCTTTTACAGCAGGATTGTTTCTTGTCTTTTTATTATAGTATGGAGTTTTATGGAACATAACTACTGTCCATTTTTGCTTATTATTTGTTAAGTCTTTATCTAGCCAGTTTGCTTGTTGTTGTAAGAAGGAATCATCATCAGTAGCTTCTTCATCCTCTTGGCTATCTAATACTACAAAGTGAACATTTCCATAGTTATAAGAGTAAGTTTGACCAATATGTCCATAAGGGCCGTTTTGAGGTACATTAAATTGACCTACAAATGACTTTGGAGAAGAAGTGTCATAATTGTTGTCTTGGTATGTTTCATGATTTCCTTGTACAGGCATTTCAGGAATATTATCAATTACTCCTTGTGTTGCTGAAAACCAGTTATTCCAATGTTGATAGTTCTCACCTATTTCAACTAAGTCACCCATATTTATAACAAAATTCGCATCCTTGTTAGTGTTGTAAGCTTCTGTTATTGTATTGTGCCAAGGAGTATATTCAGGTGTATCAGCAATTCCACTTTGTGAATCTCCAAAAACAATAAACTTAGCAGAGGCATTATTGGCTTTTTCAGTACTAAAAGTATTTATTTTGCTAGTATTAGTTTTTCCTTGTGCATCTGTTCCTAGGATTTGATATTCATATTTAGTTCCAGGAGCAAGACCTGTAATTGTAGTAGTATAAATATTTTCTGAACCTGTAGTTATGTTTGAGGCACCTGTAGATGCAGTTAATTTTTTAGGTGATATATTATCAATTGTGGTCCAAGTATTTGAACCAGCTTTTCTATACTGTAAGCTGCTTTTAGTATTACTAGATATTGATCTCCAAGTAATTGTTTGAGTTGTTTTTGCATCTCCTGTCCAGCTAAGGGCAATATGATCTGGAGTTGAGGTAGCATTCAAATTTGCATCAATTGAAGTTCCATTGTAGGATACTTCAGCAGCTTTTGTATTATAAGTTGGTGTTGTCATAAGTGTTCCAGCCAAAGCTAGAGAAACACATATAGATAAAAATTTATTTTTCATAATTCTCCTCCTAATTTATAGATTAATTTTATGGTAATGCTTTAATGTTAAGCAATGTGGAATATTATGTTAACAAAAGTTAACTATAGTGAAATATAATTTACATTCAAAATAATGTTGTAAGTTTATATGAAGCTAAGTGGAATATAGTATCAGTTTAGTTATAAGTAAATTCGAGCAAAATATTCCGTAATAGACTTTATTTTTACATTAACACAGAGTTTTTGGAAAGTTATTCATATGTTGAAGGCAAATTGCATAAGAAAATTAAGGAAAGTAATAAATTTAATTAGAAATATTTCAAGTGTTTTCTATAATCATACGATAAATAAATAAATTTATTTATTTAGGGGGATTATTATGAAAAAGAAGAGCAAAATACTTGCACTTGTTATGAGTGTATCTATGTCAGCTTCAGTTCTAGCAGGTTGTTCTAGCAATGCATTTTCAGTTTATAGTGCAATGAAGAAAAACAATTCTATAACTTCAGCAGAAGTGCAAACAGATGTGACGCTAAAATTATCAGCAAAAAATTTATCACCACAGGAACAAAAGGATATGGGAGAGGTGATGAAGCTAAATGATTCACAAATTCATGTGACATCAAAATTTAATCAAAATTCTGCAAAAACAATTTTAAAATCACAAATAGATCTTAAAGCTAAGGTAGGTAAAGAGGATTTCCAAACTTCAGTTTGGACAAACAATGATGCAACTAAACAGACAACAACAGTAAAAGTTCCTAAATTAATTTCAGATAAGATTTTGCAATTAAAGGGCAAAGATTATCTTGTAATTGATAATTCTCAAAATGTAGCAGCCAGTACAGTTGATTATTCAAAAATTGCTCAATTAGAACCGAAGCTAACAGCTTTCATTGATGAATACATGAAGAACTTTAATCCAACTAAAGATCCAATCACAAGTTTAGGAAATAAAACTATAATTCAGAATGGAAAGAAGATAAATGTTAAAGTTTATCAATTTGCATTAAATGATAGTAGCTTGAAGTCATTACTTCACTATGCTGTAAACAACATATCTGAAAATAAAGATTCTTTAAGCTTATTAAAAGATTATTTAACATCAGTTATATCAGCTGTGGCTCCATCAAAAGATGAAGCAGCAATGGTAAATTCACAGATAGAAAGTGCTTTTGCAAATCTTGATAATTCTTTACCAGCTATAACACAACAATTAAATACTTATCTTGGAGTATTTGATAAGATTAAAGTTTTAGGGGATAAGGGAATAGTAATTAATTTTGCTGTTGATAGTAATGGATACGTTGTAAATGAGCAGGGGGATGTCCAAATAGTTATTGATACAGCTAGCATAAGCAAAGCTATTGGAGATACTACAAACAAAAGTAAAGCTATTTATACAGCAAATATACACTTTAATAATGATATAAAAAATATAAATGGTAAGGTTGAAATTTCATATCCTAAAACAACAAAAAATAATTCAGTTGCAATGAAGATGGATGATTTATTGAATTTAGGAGATGTGTATAATGCTCATGATACAGTTGATGCAGCAATAAAATCAAATAAAATAGATATGATAAATGATGCAAAGAAAATGGTTGCAGTGCTACCAAATAGTGTAGATAAAACAGCAATGCTTTCTCAATTAAATGATGCAGCTAACAAATTAACATTAAATCAAGCAAAGGATTTAGTTAAAAAAGCAAAATCAACATTATTAGTTTCTGATTATGAAAATGCGATCAATGTTATTAATCAATTACCAACATCTATGCGTAAATCACTTTTAGCAGAATTAAATGGAATATCTAAAAAGGTTTATACAACTGATGTTAGCAATGCTTTAACTACAATAAAAAACTTGCAAAATGATAAGAAAAAAGATTTAAGAAAGTTTGACAGTGCAAAACAATATATTATTAAGAATGTAAAGAAGTCAGCTAATAGAGATGCACTTCTTAACAAATTAAGCAGTACAACAGGTAAAGAGGTACTTACTTCTGATGTTAATAGTGCATTAAAAGTAATAGATACAGCAAAGAAAAAGTATACTGATGCTAATGTAAAAGCAGCAAAAGCAGCTATTGCAAAAGTTAAAAATAAAGAAAGTGCAAAATACCTTCAACAATTATTAACTGATGCAAAACCAAAGACAAAGAAATAGCATGAACAAATAGAAAGTTTAAAACAATAATATAAACTCAGTTGCTAAGGCAAAAAGGGAGTGTAGGTGTGGCTAAGCAAGCCTTCTACGTTCCCTTTTTAATTTTAGTTTAGTATTTTTATTTACATTTTGCTCTATTTATTTTAGAAATTAAGTTCATGGAATCTAAGAATAGGTTACAGCATTTAACTATGTAAATATGTTTATATATAAATATTTATAGGATAAATCAGTGCTTGGAGGATTATACTGCTTATTTTGGAATTTGCATTGGAAATAAAGTTCCTTTATTGTCATAGTATAGATTGCATAAAGCTTTTAGGAGGAAAAAAATGAATTGTAATTTTGAGAATCAATCAATGAATAGAGAAGTAAATGATGCAGTGGCAATCAGGCAGAATGGTGTTGTTTATGTTGCTATAGCAGGCACACTTCCAACCCCTTGTCATGAAGCTAAGATTGCAGACAAATTTCCTGGAGGAATTATAAGATATATAAGAGATCCGGGTACAGCAGAGGTATTTCTAACTATAGGATTAAAACCTCAGAATGAAGGCAAGTTATGTCCGCAAGTTATAGTTCCATTCCTTTTGGAAACAGAGATACCAGATGGTTGGCATCATGAGCTTACAATCTATATAAACAGGCAAACATATAAGACAATAAAAATAGCAGATAAACCTGAAGAAGATACATCTGACCATAAAGATACTGGTAAGCCTAAGCTAGCATTTTGGTAAGAGATGATTTTTAAAATAGCAATGTTTAAAATTAAATTTAATTTTAATAACTTTATTGATGAAAATATCGTCAAATGAGAGTATTTAATCTTGAAATACATTGTTTCATAAAAAAGTGCAATGTTATAATTTAATTGATGATATTGCCCTATCAATATAAATAAGGTTATAGGTAATTAATTTTGCTTATAATCTTTTTTTATGTCAACAATTAGGGACATCTCCATCGGAATATATTATTGGAGTGTATATAGTACTGTTCCATATCAAGTGAAACTTGATTCAGGTGGGGTTTGATCCCCATCTGAATCTTAGTTGAACTTACACCCTCAAGGGGTACCTCGTCCAGGAGCGTGTAGCCGTTATCTCCAACTTAAGCAAATAAGTGAAAGTCCAAATCTATGATTTGGTTACTTGAACTTAGTTAACTAATGAATTAGTTAACTTCATTAAAATTGATTTAGTGTGAATTGGTTAAGCAGACATCTTAAATCTATGATTTGATGATGGTCGCTTACTCTGTGAGTACTCATCTGACTTTAGGAAGAGGAGTTTCATATAAGATTTGAGTGTTACGGATGCTAGTTATCGGATAAATGTTGGTAGAAAAATGTCGAATTTTCAGAAGTTGTCCACCAACATTTTGATGGAATACTTCTATATGTAGCTGATTAGCTAGGGCGACTACATATAGAAGATCTAAAAAGTATTGTTCAGCAAAGTTTAAGATATAGGTAATTAAGAGATGAGTAAGAGGCAAGAGTAGATACATTCTGATAGTTTAAATTTGTTAATTAGTGTATGTGTAGTATAATAATACTTATATAATAAATATTAGTAATTAGGGGGCAACAAATGGACAGTTTGCAAGTCATAGAAAAGTTACCAAGTGTTATTGTTTTTATAGATTGAAAATTTAAAGAAGTTAAACAATTAAAATTTAAAAGGATTAATTGAGAAGAGGAGAGAGAGTTATGAAGGTTCTTTTAGGTGGTTGTTTTGGCAACCTTGGGAAAGAAATACTAGACCAATTAATTTTATCAGGAAATAAAATAGTAGCAGTGAATAGATCTATAAAAGAGAATATTAAAAATGAAAATGTTGAAGTAAAAAAGTGTGATTTTACAAAGCCAGAGGATTTAAAAGATATATGCGAAGGTGTTGATTGTGTAATATCAACGGTAGGACTTACAACAGCAAGTAAGGTTACTACACATTATGATGTAGATTTGCAAGGAAATTTAAATCTACTAAATGAAGCTAAAAAATCAGGTGTAAAGAAATTTATATATATTTCCGTAATTAAGTGTGATGATGATCCAAGTATACCTATGCTTGATGCAAAGCATAAATTTGAGGAAAAGTTGATTGAAAGTGGTTTGGATTATACAATATACAGACCAACAGGTTATTTTTATGATATAGCAAAAGTGTTTAAGCCTATGGTTGATAAAGGAACAGTGATGCTTCTAAAAGGAAGTATGGCTACTGCGAATGTTATAGATACAAAGGATTTAGCAAATTGTGTTGTTAAAAATATTGATGATTATAGTAAGGAGATTTTAGAGATAGGCGGAAAAGAAGTGTATAGCTATGAGGAAATAGCAAAGTTATTTTTTAAGGCTGCAAAGAAAGAAGAGAAAATAAAGTATGTATCTCCAAAGTTATTTGGCCTTCTAGAGTTTATAAGCAGGATAAGCAAGAATGGAAAGACTGCAAATATAAAGTTTGGAAGATGGACTTTAAGCAATGACATGACAGCAAAAATAAAATATGGACAATCTTCCTTTAAGGAGTATATAAACAGTTTATATTAAAATGAAAATAGAGTTAAAGCAGATAAGTACTGAGGTTGTTTCAGTATTTATCTGCTTTAAACTTTATATTGCTTTTTAGGATTCTATTTACTTATCCACTCTACTACTCCAGGAGTTAAGGAAGCAACATCATCTTTATCAACTTTAGTTACAAAAAGCAAATCTTTTGATTCAAGAAAACTCTTAAGTTTATTTGATATTTCAGATGCTGTTAAGTCTGTCTTTAATAAGTAACTATCAGGCATAAAGCAAGCCCATGAACCTAGAGTTTTAATGTTTCCTACGATTTCATAGTCATCACGAACTTCGTGATGATGTTCGTGTTCATGTTCATGATTATGATCATGATCATGTTCTCCACATCCACATGAATGTGTTTCTTCATTTAAATAATATGTAATTGCATAAACTGACATATAAGTCCCACCTTAATTTAATATTTTTAATAGTGTATTTAACATAGACTTAGTATATCACGTTTATAGAAATTTAGCCAAAAACTAAAGATTCTCTCAGTGAAATTACTAAGAGAATCTTTTGCCTTAAGCATTATTTGATTTTGTTTATACAGTAATTTATTTTTCAGGATTATCATTGTCACTTGCGCTGGATGCTTTTCTTGGTTTTCTCAATTTTTTTAACTTGAAGAATCCTAAAACACCAAGAATTGCTGCTGATAGAGCTCCACCACTAATTGATAGTATAGTTTTATTTGGTCCGAAAAATGAATTTTTGCCATTTATCTTAATTGTAAACTTAACTATTTTTTCAGATGTAGTTTTGTAGTTTGGATCATAGGCTGTGACTTTTAAAATGTGCTTACCTGGGGTGGTAATAGCATCGCCTTTTTTGTAGCTTGCACCATCTAAAGTTATTGTAGGCTCTATATCACCTTCAACTGCTATTTGAGGTGTTACTGTATCAATATAAGTGGCACCATCCATTATTCCACTAACAGAAATTCTTGGTCCAGTTGTTTTTATATAGAATTTAAATACAATTGGGCCTCTAACGTTTCCTGCTTTATCAGTTAACTTGACAACTAAAGTATGAGGACCTTCTGAGTCGATTGGTTGGTTGTTATAAGGTTCACCATCAAGTTTAATGTCTGGGATACATCCATAGGCATCGCTGTATTTTATTATTGGTTGAATTACATGATTGTAAAATTCATTATCTTTTATATTGCCAAAATCCACAGTTGGAGCAGTTTTATCTATAACAAATTTTATAGTCTTTTCAGTAACATTTTTAGCTTTGTCTATTGCTGTAGCTATAAAAGTATACTCATTTTCAGCACTAATAGGTTCACCGTGATATGGTGCACCGTTCAAAGTCATTGTAAGAATATCTTGGTTAGTATCACTTTGTGAAGAGCCAAGAGTAATGTTTTTATTATAGAAAAGCAAACCTTCTAGTAAACCGAAAATAGTTACATTTGGAGGAGTGGTATCTAGCGTAAACATTTTTGTAACCTGATCAGATATATTTCCTGCAAAGTCACTGCCAACAGCTGATATAGTATACTTATTATCTGAAAGGGTTGGTAAAATCCCAGGCCTTATATAATCATTTCCATTAATATTTACTTTATCAATCATATCTTCTGACAATTCTGTTGTTATTATTGGTCTAAAGTTCTTAGTGTTTATATAATTGCCGTCATTAAAATTAAACTTTAGAATTGGCTTAGTCCTATCAATTATTAATGTGCTCTGTGTACTATTGGTGTTACCAGCTTCATCAGTGTTTACAACCTCAATAGTATATTTTCCTTCAGCAGAGTAATTTAAATTAAAGGTATTAGTACTAGGATTTATTTGTGAAGTTATTTCTTGACCATTTAAATATATCTTAGTTCCACTACTGATAAAGTTAGTATCTGAAATAGCAATTTGAGGACTGACTGACTGATGATTGTTATAATAAATACCATTATGCATATGAGATTTACTGTAATCATCAAGATTAATTTTTACATCTGGCTTTGTTTGATCCACAGTAAAATCATAGGAATAGCCTTGGGATCCATTATATAAAGCGATGTTACCAGCTGTATCAGTTGCTGAAATTGTTATTCTATAATTACCATCATTGTGAATATTTATTCCACTTAATTTGTAATTACCGTTAGAAGTTTGTGTTAAATTAAAAGGAACTCCTTCACCGGTATTTTTGTTTATAATACTTACCTTTGGTGTACCAGAGAAACCATAGTTATCATTGATTGCAAATTCAGGTGATACATCACTATTATAGAAAGTAGGCTTATTGGCTGAGTGTGGAAAATCTTTTGATATACTAATAGTAGGTACTTCACTATCTTTTACAAAGCTAACTTCATCAGTTGCAGGGCTTTCATTTAAATCTATTGCACCCTTATCTAAAAGAAATACTTTAAGCTTATCTTTTATACCTCTAGCAGTATTTGCTGAAATTTTGGCACCTTCAAAAGTTATAGTATCACCAACCTTTTCTTTAAAGTAAAGGGCATAGGACTTACCATTTAACTCAGCATAGATATATTTTTTACCATTAATTTCTTGGTTCCAATTATCCTTGTTCAAGAAGTGATCAACTACTGTAATTATAGGTGCGATATCACTGCTTGTAGGGTTAGAAGGCACATTTTTAATCCTAGGAACAGTATAGCTGTCTATATAAAATGTTGAAGTTTGATCAGGTGTACTTTGGTTATTTTTAGCCTTATCTTGAACATGAACTGTAATTGTATATTCAGCATCACTATTAACAACATTCTTTAAAATATAATTTTTAGTACCATTACCATTGTCCACTTCACTTACCTGAGAATCATTGAAATCATACTTTGTAGTTACCCCATCTTTAGTAACATTGAAGTAGGAATTGATTTTATCTATATTAGTTTCAGTAACAGTTACATAAGGATTAAACGGATTTCTATAGTAGCGATTATCAATTAATGCTTCATCGTTTTTAGTTTTTATATCGCTTACTACTGGTGGTGTTGTATCAATAGTAAATGATTTTGGAATATCCTCTGTAATATTTCCTGCAAAGTCACTAGCAACAGCTGATATAGTGTAATTTTTATCTGTAAGGATTGGTAGGTGTTTTGGATCATAATCAGTTCCATTAATTTTTACTTTATCAACAGTATCTTCATTAACTTCAGTTGAAATTACAGGTTTAAAATTTTTAGTATTTATATAATCACCTTCATTATAGTTATAATCAAGAACTGGTTTAGTTCTATCAATTACAAAGGTGCTTTTGGTGCTGTTAGTGTTACCAGCTTCATCAGTGTTTACAACTTCTATAGTATACTTACCTTCAGCATAATAACTTAAATCAAAGGTAGAGGACTTAGGATCTATTTTTGAAGTGATATCCTCATTATTTAAAAATACCTTAGTTCCGCTATTGATAAAATTAGTATCTGAAATAACAATTTTAGGACTGACTGAATTATGGTTGTTGTAATAAATACCATTATGGGTATGAGATTTACTATAATCATCAAGATTAATTTTTATATCTGGCTTTGTTTGGTCTACAGTAAACTCATACTTGTAACCCTGCAAATCGTTGAATAAGGCAAGGTTTCCAGCAGTATCAGAGGCTGAAATTGCTATTTTATAATTTCCATCTTTATGAATATTGATTCCCTTTAATGTGTAGTTACCATCAGCATTTTTTAATAGATTAAAAGGAACTGCTTCACCAGTATCTTTATTTATAATATTTACTTTTGGTGCATCAGAGAAAGCGTAGTTATCAGCGATTGTAAACTCTGGTGTTACATCACTATTATAAAAATTAGGTTTATTAATTGAGTTTGGAAAATCTTTTGATATAGAGATAGTAGGAGCTGTACTATCTTTTATAAAGTTAATTTCAGCAGTTTTAGGAGCTTCATTTAAAGCCATGGCACCTTTATCTAGAACAAATATCTTAAGATTATCTTTTATATTTTTAGCAGTGTTTGTTGAAATTTTGGCACCTTCAAAAGTTATGGTATCTCCAACTTTTTCTTTGAAGGTAAGAGCATAGGATTTTCCATCTAGTTCGGCATATATATACTTTTTGCCATTGACATCATTATTCCAATTATCTTTATTCAAAAAGTGATCAACAACTGTAATTACAGGTGTAATATCATTGCTTGTAGGTGTAGAAGGTACTTCACTAATAGTTGGTATGGTGGAGCTATCTATACAAAATGTTGAAGTCTGGTCAGGAGTACTTTGCATATTTTCAGCTTTATCCTGAACGTGAGCAGTGATTGTATAAGCAGCATCATTATCAACAACATTTTTTAAAATATAGTTTTTTGAACCATCACTATTGATTACTTCGCTAACCTGATCAGCATTGAAGTCATATTTTGTAGTTTTGCCATCTTTTGTAACATTGAAGTAAGAATTTTCTTTATCTATATTAGCTTCTGTAACAGTAATGTAAGGATTAAAAGGATTTCTATAGTACCCATTATCAATTAATAAATTATCATTTTCAGTTTTTATCTTACTTACTATAGGTTTAGTTCTATCAATTATGAAGGTGCTATTAGTACTACTTGTATTACCAGCTTCATCAGTGTTAACAACTGCGATAGTATATTTTCCTTCAGCATAGTAAGTTAAGTTAAAGGTATTAGATTCAGGATCTATTTTTGAAGTTATATCTTCGCTGTTTAAATACACTTTAGTTCCACTATCAATAAAGTTAGTATCTGAAATAACAATTTTAGGGCTGACTGAATCATGGTTGTTGTAGTAAATGCCATCATGCATATGAGCTTTACTATAATCATCAAAATTAATGCTGACACTTGGAGTTGTTTGATCTACAGTGAAATTATATACATAACCCTGTGTTCCGTTAAATAAAGCAATATTACCAGCAGTATCAGCTGCGTCAATTGTTATTTTGTAGTTTCCATCCTCATGAATATTGATTCCAGTTACAGTGTAATTTCCATCTGGATTTTTTAATAAATTAAAAGGAACTTTTTCACCAGTATTTTTGTTTATTATGCTTACGTTTGGCTTATGAGAGAAACCGTAGTTATCAGTAATTGTAAATTCAGGTGATACATCACTATTGTAGAAATTAAGCTTATTATTTGAATTTGGAAAAGGCTTTGATATAGAAATAATAGGATTCTCACTATCTTTTACGAAGTTAACTTCATTAGTTGCAGGTTTTTCATTTAGAGCTATTGCAGCTTTATCTAAAACAAATACTTTAAGATTATCGTTGATGCCTTTAGCAGTGTTGGCTGAAATTTTAGCGCCTTCCAATATAATAGTATCTCCAATTTTTTCTTTGAAGGTAAGTTCATAGGCTTTTCCATTTAATTCAGCACGGATATACTTTGTACCATTAATGTCTTGGTTCCAATTATCCTTATTTAAGAAGTGATCAACTATTGTAATGGTAGGAGTTATATCAGTATTTGTATTGTCAGATGGAATGTTGTAAATAGATGGAGCATTGTAGCTATCTATATAAAATGTTGAAGTTTGGTCAGGAGTATTTTGAATATTTCCAGCTTTGTCTTCAACATGTACAGTGATTGTATAAGCAGCATCACTGTCAACAACATTTTTTAAAGTATAGCACTTACCTCCGGTAATACTGTAAGTTTCACTTACTTGGTCTGCATCAAAATTATACCTTGTAGTTATCCCATCTTTAGTAACAATGAAGTAAGAATTAGTTTTGTCTATATTAGTTTCAGAAACAGTTACATAAGGATCAAATGGATTTCTATAGTAGCTGTTATCTATTAATAATGCACCATTTGCATCTTTAATTTTGCTTACTGATGGGGAGGTTGTATCAATTGTGAAGTTTTTGGGACTATCGTCACTAACATTACCAGCAAAGTCGGTAGCAGTTGCTGATATAGTGTAGTTATTGTCTTTTAGTATAGGTAAGTTGCTAGGATCAATAAAAGGATTCCAATTAATAGTTACGTTAGTAATAGTATCTTCAGGATTTTCAGTTGATATTATTGGGCGGAAGTTTTTGTTGCTTATATAGTCACCATCTTTAAAATTGAATTTTAGAACTGGCTTAGTCCTATCAAGTACAAAGGTACTCTTGGCACTATTTGAGTTACCAGCCTCATCTGTATTTATAACTTCAATTGTATATTTTCCTTCAGCAGAATAGCTTAAGTCAAAGGTATTAGATTGAGGATCTATTTTTGAAGTTATATCTTCATTGTTTAAAAGTACCTTAGTACCACTATTGATAAAGTTTGTATCTGAAATAGTAACTTTAGGAGTAACTGAATCATGGTTATTGTAGTAAATACCCTCATGCACGTGAGATTTACTATAAGAATCAAAAGCAATATCAACATTTGGTTTTGTTTTATCTACAGTAAAGTCATATACATACCCATTTGAACCATTAATTAACGCAGGATTATTAGCAGTATCAGATGCAGAAATTGCTATTCTATAATTTCCATCATCATTGATGTTGATTCCATTTAGAGTATAATTACCATCATCATTTTTTGATAGGCTGAAAGGAATTAAATCGAAAGTATCTCTGTTTATAATGGTTACCTTTGGCGTACCAGAGAAACCATAGTTATCAGTGATTGTAAATTCAGGAGATACATCAGTATTATAAAAATTAGGCTTATTGTTTGATAGTGGAAAACCCTTTGATATAGAAATAGTTGGTGCTTCGTTATCTTTTATAAAGTTAATTTGGGTAGTTTTAGGTTCTTCATTTAAAGCCATTGCAGCTTTATCTAAAACGAAAACCTTGAGATTGTCTTTAACGCCTTTAGCAGTATTAGCTGAAATTTTAGCACCTTCAAAAGTAATAGTGTCTCCATTTTTTTCTTTAAAGGTAAGAGCGTAGGCATTTCCATTTAGCTCTGCATAGATATATTTCTTGCCGTCAACTTCAGCGTTCCAATTATCTTTATTCAAGAAGTGATCAGATACTGTAATTATAGGCGTAATATCACTGGTGGTAGGGCTAGAGGGGACATTACTAATAGTAGGTTTACTGATACTATCTATATAAAATGTTGAAATTTCATCAGGAGTATTTTGTATATTTCCAGCTTCATCTTGAACGTGTTCAGTTATGGTATAGGAAGCATCACTATCAACAATATTATTCAAAATATAATTTTTTGTACCGTCACCAATATAAACTTCACTTACCTGAGGAGAATTAAAGGGATATATTGTAGTTGAACCATCTTTAGTAACAGTGAAGAATGAGCGTGTTTTATCTATATTAGTTTCTGAAACAGTTACATAAGGATTGAATGGAGTCCTATAGTAATTATTGTTAATTAATGTTAAATCATCCTTGCCCATTATTTGGCTTACCGTTGGAGCAGTTGTATCAACATAGATATCTTTTGTATTAGTAGTAGAACTATTATTTGAATGATCAGTAGTTTTAACGGATAATGTATGATGCCCTTCAGGTAATGAAGTTAAATTTATGCTATAGGTAGTTGATCCGTCTTTATTTAGGGTAGGAGTAATATCATCTGAAGATAAGGTTTGTGTATTACCATCGATTTTTATATCCACATATTTTGAGCTTATGATATCAGATTTAGTTAAGAATAAATCTGTAATGGTAACTGTTGGAGTTATAGATTGCTTATATACAGTATCATTATTTTGAAGTACTGCATCTGTAAATTTAATAATAGGAGCAGTTTTATCAATATAAAAAGTTCTTATAGAATCAGGGGAAATTTGATTTCCTGCAAGATCTACAAGGTGGGTAATTACTTCATACTTACCATCCTCAGAAATTGAATTTTTTAGTGCATATGTGTTATTGACACTAGAATCTAAGTGTACACTATCATTAAAATTAGTATCTAGATAGGTTGTTGGATTATTATCACTAGAGTTTATATATTTTTTTATTATAATCTTAGAATTTTGCTTGTCCAAATTTGGCTCAGAAGTACTTATTGAAGGAGTAACAGAACCATTAAAGTTGCATCCAGTCTTATCTGAATATACTCCGTAAGAGGGTTTTAAATTTATGGTAGGAGTATCTATTGTTTTATCTACAATTACATCAAAGATTAATGTTGATTGGTTATTAAATTTATCTGAGGCTTTAATTATTACTGTTACGTCATCGTTATCAGAAGTATTGGACAAGTCAAGCAAAGCATGAAAAGTACCATCACTATATGTGAATTTTGTTGTATCTGCTAAATCTACAGATCTTGCGTCATAACCATTTAATAGATAATCAATACTATCTATTTTCATACCTGAAGAAATATAGTTATCTGCTATTTTGCCATCCAATGTGAAATTATCAGTTGATTTAACGTACATTTTATTATCTGAAGTCAAACTTATAGAAGAGTCACCCTTTATATTACTGAAGGTTGGTGCTTGGTTATCCGGTAAAACTTTTGCTGAGTAATTAACTTTGTAATTGTTATAAGTATAATTGCAGCTTAAATCAGTCTCATTTTTTGCAAGTTTTGTGACAAAAGAATTATTGGATATAGCATGCGTATTTATATAAGCTGAAGAAGTGCCAGATGGCAAGGTGCCTCTTAAGTTGAAATCTTTATCAGTAAGTACACTGCCCTTATATATATCAAAGGTTGGTAGAATTGTGCTGTCAAAGGTTACATTTGATACATTAAAGGAATCATCTGAAGCAAAAAAGTCATATTTCCATGAAGCTTGGCTAAGATTTTTAATTGTTACAGTATATTCATTGCTGGTCTTATCATAATTTATATCTGCATTTTCAACTGGAGTAGCTGTCCCTCCTATATACAAGGCTGGCTTTGATAACATAACTGAGTCATCTGTTACTTTTATCTTGAAGGTTGCGACTGAGTTACTAGAGCTTAGGGAATAGTTTACATTAGTAATTTTAAGCGCTGGAGCAACTGTATCTGTAGAAGCTTTGATTACCTGTTTAGATTTATATGCTACTGAGCCATCCTTATGTTTTAGATTGTATACAACGGTTATTTTATTAATGTTTGTTGTTGAGATACCTGGTAAGTAGTATTGTTTTGCTTCTATGTTTGAATAGGTATATTTTTTAGTGGTATCAACGTTGGAAGTATCTGTAGTTGTCACTTCATAATCAATATAATCTCCAGCAGTTAATGCTAATTTTGATAAATTGAAAAATGCAAGTACATTTTTGTTAGATATTTTGTCGGATATACTATTTATCTGAAGTACATTTGAAGATTTTTTATCATCAACCACATAAAAGTTTGATTCAAAGTCATTGCTTGTAATATTTTCATCAATTGTAAGTGAAGGGTCGTCTGTCATTGATGGAATTGATGAAGCTTGGTTAGTGATAGAATTATTATCAATAATTTGTGACAGTGCTATAAGTGTAGGGTCAGCTGATTCTGCATAAGCTTTGTAATTGGGTGCAGTAATAGTTGATGAAGTTACAATAAGAGCAAGAATTAAAGCTTGAAGTTTTTTCCTATTCATGAATAGCCTCCTTGATTTATATAAAAATTAATTTGTTGAAGTAAAAAATTAATGTGAATTATAATTAAATTTAATAAGTTTTAATTAATTGTATAAAATATACATGGAAAAATCAATACAGCTGGTGTAATATATTACATATATAAATAAAATATCTAGAAATTGATTGGAATACATATAAAGTATATGAATTACATAACCAATTTATTTTATCTTTATAGCATAATGCTTCATGTTATGTTGTACAGTATATGAATTATATAATTGCTTTATTTTTCAGAAGGGGGGGATTTAATTGAATTTAGTTGGAAGCTTATTTGAAGATAAGTATCAAATTATAGATATCTTGGGCAAGGGGGGAATGAGTACCGTATATCTTGCAAAAGATATTAGAATCCAAAAGCTGTGGGCTATCAAACAGGTAAGAAAAGATGAAAATAATTCTACGGTAGACCTTATGGCTGAGACTAATTTGTTAAAAAGACTTGATCATGCAGCATTACCTAGAATTGTTGATATCGTTGAGAAAGATGATTATATCTATGTTGTTTTAGACTTCATTGAGGGAATTTCTCTTGACAAAAAGCTAATGGAGATAGGCGTTGCTGATGAAGTTACAGTGTTAAGTTGGGCGAAGCAGATTTGTGAAGTGCTTTCATATTTACATTCACAAAAACCTAATCCAATAATCTATAGGGACATGAAACCAGCAAATCTTATGTTAACACCTCAAGATAAGATAAAGTTGATAGACTTTGGAATCGCAAGAGAATATAAAGAAGATGTTTCTCAAGATACTGCTTATATAGGAACCAAGGGATATGCTGCACCAGAGCAATATGGAAGACATCAAACAGATGCACGAACAGATATCTATAGTTTAGGTGTAACATTGTACCATTTGGCTACAGGAAAAAGTCCCAATGATCCTCCTTTTGAAATAAAGCCAGCAAGGCAGGTAAATCCAAATCTTTCAGAAGGGTTTGAAGTTATTATTGCTAAGTGTACTCAGCAAGACCCAAATTTAAGATATCAATCTGTTGAAGACTTAATTTTTGATTTAGAAAATATACATAGGTTGAATTCAGCCTATAAACAAGAAGCAAGAAAAAAATTGATGAAATTAGCAACTGCAATTTTAGCGTTTATTCTTTCAGCTTCTTTGACTGCGATTGGAGTAAAGGGTTCGAACAATGTTAATCAAGAAAATTATATTGCAGCAATTCAAGATGCTAATGAATCCAGTAATAATAAAGAAGCTGCTAAAGAAAAATATTTAAAAGCTATACAAATGAATCCTGATGATCCAGAAGCAAAGGCGTATAAAGAGGCAATAAAATTGTTTGATAATAAAAATGATTATGACGGATGTATAGATTTTTTATTGTCAGTACAAGCTTATGTAGCTAAAAATGAAAGAGCACAATATTACTTTGGAGAGGTCTATTTTGAAAATGCTGATTATTGCAATGCAAATGTATATTTTTCAAAGGTAAAAAAACCTGATAAAAACTTAGATTTAAAAGAAGCGCAGTTATTTAAATACTATAAACCTATTGCCGAAGCTTTAGGAGGTAAGGTTAGAAATAATGATGTAATAACACAAGCTGTTAGCACATTAGAAAATTATGTTGAAACTGTTTCAGATCCTGAATTGAAAGCAAATGGCTATAGTATTATTGCAGACATATATTCTAACAATCCTGATATTTTTAAAAATGACAGTATAGACAAGACAGTTTCAGTTCTTAATAAGGCTTACGAGCTTACGAAGGATAAAAATAATTCAAGGTTGTTAGAGAAGCTAGGCAATGCGTATTATGGAAAAGCTACTTCAGTAATAACAGATCCAGTTAAGTATAAGGAAAATATGAATAAGTCAGCTACGTATTATGAAAGTGCTATTAAGGTTGGTGGTAGTATTACAAACACCTACTATAAGCTTGGAACTATTTATAAGAATTCCGGAAGATTCAAAGATAGTGAGGACATATTTAACAAGGAAGAAACAAAATTTAATGATTATAGAGCAGATGTTGGGCTGGGTCTATTGTATGTTGAAATACAAGAAGGAAATAATTTAACAGCTTCGCAACCTAATGAAGACAATTATAAAAAAGTGGCAGATTATTACCAAAAAGCTTTGCAAAAAAATCCTAATAAAAATGATTCTGATTTTATACAGTTAAAAAGGAAATATGATGACTATAAGAATCAAGGACTTATAAGATAAAGGGGTGGTTATATGCAAAAAAGTAATTTGGGTAATATTATATTAATAACTGTGGGTTGCCTAGGGATGTTAATAAGTTTGATAAGTGCAATTTATATATATAACAAAGAGGAAATAGGGGAAATAATGAAATCCAGTTCTTTTTGGGATTTTAGAAAGAAAGGAATAAGTAATAATAAGCAAATGTCAAATAGTCAGAATTTATCTAATAGTAAAAGTATGAGGATAGGAGGAACAAGCAGTAGAATAAGTCAATCTATATTGAATAAAGATGTAGAAGGTTTAGGCTTAAGGGATAAATCACAAGCTTTTTATGAAGATGAAACTACATTTTTAGAAGAAGAGACTCAATTTATTCAGGAAGAGGAAACTGAATTTCTTCAAGAAGATACACAATTCTTAGAAGAAGAAGCTCAGTTTATTCAAAAGGAAAATGCTAAGATTCACAAAGAAGAAACTGTTTTGCTGGATGATGATAATAACAAATAAAATATCTGACTTTAATTATAGCTTTAATATTTAAAAGCTGGAGTAGTGTAAAATGCTACTTAAAAACAAAGACAAAACTATATAAATATGGGAAAATAAGTAATATAATAAAAATGTACTATATTACTTTATTTGGAAAAGAATTTAGATTTATTAGAATGTGTAAACGAGGGATGAGAATGGAATTTTTAACGGTATATCATACAGATATAGGAAATCAGAAGTCTGTAAATCAAGATGCTCTTTTAATAAAGACTGCTAATAGTTCAAGAGGAAATGTGGGCTTTTTTGTTATGTGTGATGGAATGGGAGGATTGTCAAAGGGAGAAATGTCTAGTGCAACAGCTATTATGACAATGTCCAGATGGTTTGAGAAAATCCTGCCAACTATTATCTTAAGTAATGAA
Source organism: Clostridium sp. TW13 (assembly GCF_024345225.1). NCBI lineage: Bacteria > Bacillati > Bacillota > Clostridia > Eubacteriales > Clostridiaceae > Inconstantimicrobium > Inconstantimicrobium mannanitabidum. Next base: position 2,839,242 of record NZ_BROD01000001.1, on the reverse strand, counting down.
TGGGAAGAAGAAATTAAAACTAGCATTATTGACACAATAAAAAAATTAAATTTAAAGATAAAAAGGTATGGTGAAGATAATGATTTAAAACTTGGTACTACCCTTACAATTCTTTTAATTATTGAAAATAAGTATTTGGTGTTTCATGTTGGTGATAGTAGAGCGTATAAGATTGAAGATAATTTGTATCAGATTACAAAGGATCAAAGCTTGGTTCAAAGAGAAGTTGATTTAGGCAATATAACAAAGGAACAAGCAAAGACTTATCCTAAAAGAAATATATTACTGCAATGCATTGGCGTGGTGTCAGATGTGAAAATAGTTGTGTATGAAGGTAAGGCAGAGAAAAATCAGATATATATGCTTTGTACAGATGGATTTTATCATGAATTAGATGAGAAAGAGATAGTAGATAAACTATCTTCAAGGGATTTAGTGGATGAAGATAATATGTATAAAGCTTGTGTTGATATGGTTGAGCTAGTTAAAGATAGAGGAGAAAGGGATAACATATCAGTTTTGTTAGTAAAAATTATTTGAGAAAAAGTAAAAAGGTTATATTAGAGGTGAAAGATGCCAAAAGAATTAAAAGATTATATGCTAGGAATAATTTTAATGGTGCTACTGGCAATAGTATTATTAAGCACTTTATTAAAATCAAAAGCTCAAAAAAAATTCTATAAAAAAAGCCCTATGGAAAGGAATAATTATACGGTATATGTTCCTTTTAGTGAAAGTGAGGATACTGAAAAACTTGAGGTAACTGATTTAGATGCTTCGAGTTGCAGCCACATAGATAAAAATTTTTGTATAGATAAAAACATTATAGTTGTACATTCTAAGTCAGTAATTTAGATAGATTTTATTTGCAAAGGGGGAGAGATTAGTGTCTATAGCATGTAGTTTAATTTCAAAGAAAAAAATAGAGGATGCAGAGAATAAAATTTTACAAATATCATTTCAAGATAAAGAGCTCATAGATTTTCAAATTGAGATGATAAATAATCACAAGGAAAGAGGGTTAATAGAGGTACAAAAGTATATTTTTAATAAAGATATAAACTTAAAGTATTATGTAACAGGCCTTGAAAGTTTAGAGGATTATATTAAGAATACCGAAATAGATAAAGAAAGTATAGCTAAGATATTTAGTAATATTGCCGATATAATTTTGCATTGTAAAGAGCTGTTGTTGGAAGGTGATAACTTTATCTTAGAAAAAGATTGTGTTTATATTGATCTTAATATAATGGAAATAAAGTTAATAAATGTGCCTCTAATGGAGAGGTATAGTGAAAATATTAATGAAAGTTATATGAACTTAATTTGGGATGTAGTTAGGACTATATTACTAGAAGCCAAAATTAAAAATGGAGATGCAGATTATTTTGTAAATCTAAAAAACAATATTAGAGATAATAGATGCAGCATTAGTGAATTTGTTGAGAAGTTATCAGTTAATAGAAATAATAAAGCTATAAGGCGAAATGAAAGTAAATCAACAATATCTGAGAATAGTCCATTACAGGAGAAGAAAAATATAAGCAGAACAGTAGAATCTAGACCTAGTATCGTATCTAAACAAACGCCAAAGATAGATGTAAGCAAAAACAAATCAATAGAGCCTGCAAATCAGCCACAGGCAAAAGCTAAAGAAATGCAGCAGGTAATTTATGAAACTGTAGAAAAAGAAAAATTCTCTACAATAAGATTGATATTAGCAGTAATGGTACAACCAATAATTATTGGAATTATATTAAGTCTATTCATCGTTGATGGAATGGAAGTTACTCAAATAGCTGGAGGAGCAATGCTTCTAGCGGCATTAGACGTATTGGTTTTAAGAGTTATATTAGATAAAACTAAGAAAAAGAAGGTACAAGTTAAAGTTAAAAAAAGTGTGACTGCAGAATACAAACAACAGGTTAAGTTAAATGAGCCTAAGGGTAAGGTTGCAGAGAATAAACCTTATGAACCTTATAATACGTCACAGGTCAAGGATGAAAGTACAACTCTTCTAGATTCTGATACTTCATTCCTAAAAGCTGAACCATATTTAGAATTAAAGGGTGAAGGTATAAAAAAATATATAGAAGCTAGTCCGTTCATAATTGGAAGACAGGCAGAATTTGATCAATGGATAAAGAGCAACAGTATAGGAAGAAGGCATGCTCAAATAGTTATTGTAGGTGATGATTATTATTTAGAAGATCTTAATTCAAAAAATGGAACCATCCTTAATCAACATAAATTAGGAACTGGAGAACGCGTTAAGCTTAAGGATGGAGATATAATCACATTGTCAGATTTAATACTGATTTTTAAGATGGAGTAGGAGAGAATTATGGGAAAGTTAGGTTTAATTATAGTTGATTATGATAAAAAGTATTTAGACTATTTAAATAAATACCTCTTAAATACTTATAGGGGAAAGATAGATATTACATGCTTTTCGAATAAAGAATTATTTCTAAAAGAAGTAAATACGATTAAGAATAAGGATGTTCTATTGATAAATAAGGAAATGTACGATGAGAGATTAGAAGGAATAGGAATTTCTTGTGTTCTTACTATAGTAGAAGGTGATTTTAATCTAGCAGAGGATAGAGGCCAAAGGATTCATAAGTATAAAGATGTGGATAGGATGTATGATATCATCTTAAAATCTTATTTTGATATAAATCCAGAGAAGGTAACAGCGGTATATTCAAATAACAATACTTCTACAAAGATTATTACTGTTTATTCGCCAATAGGGGGAACAGGCAAGAGTACATTAGCAACAGCTTTAAGTGCTTCACTAAGTGCTAAGGGAAGAGATGTTCTATATTTGAATTTAGAGGATGTACAAAGTACTAACATGTATTTTCAAAGTGATAAAAAAACTACATTATCAGATTTTATTTTTGAGGTTAAGGATCAATCCACTAAGTTTACTCAAAATCTGATTAATATGGTGAATAGAGATAAAAATACTAACGTTTATTATCTAGAGAATACAGAGAATATTTTAGATATTGAGGATATGAATGAGAATGATATTAAGTGGATGCTTGAGAAACTTTTAGAGTCAGGGCAGTATGAATATATAATTTTTGATACTAGCAGCAAATATAATTCAATTTACGAAATTATTTTAAATTCTTCAAACTTGGTTATAGCACCTGTGGCTAATAGTATGACGTCTGTAAGTAAATTAAACTTATTCATGAGTTGTATAAGTGATGCTAAAAAGTATTATTTTGTTTGCAATATGTATGATAGAACGGAAAGAGTTATTGAAAATTCTGTAGTACCTATAAACCTTATGATTGACGAAGATAAAACGCTAAGAACATGTTCAGGATATGAAGCGATTTGCTCAACTGTTATTAAGAGAGCAGTTGCAACTATGGTACAAGAATTAGGCTTGTAGGGGGAATTTTAATATGGATAGTGTTTTAGAACAAGAAATTGTAGATGAAATTAAAGAACTGTTACAAAGCCAGGTTTATATACAGAAGGAATTAAGTGATGAAGAAATAAAGGAAGTAATTAAAACAAAACTAAATGAAATTATAAAAGAAAAGAATATAAGAATCAGTGTTGGCAATAAAAAGGAATTGTTAGACAAAGCATTTAACTCAGTTAAGAGATTAGATATACTTCAGCCACTTATAGAAGATAAGACAATTTCAGAAATAATGATAAATGGTTGTAATGATATTTTTATTGAGAAGAATGGAGTTATTGAAAAGTTAAATAGAGGCTTTGACAGCGTTGAAGCTTTAGAAAATATAATTCAAAAGATTGTTTCTACAGTAAATAGAGTGGTTAACGAAGGTGAACCTATAGTAGATGCTAGATTAAAAGATGGTTCAAGAGTAAATGTTGTTTTACCACCTATAGCTCTTAATGGGCCAATTGTAACTATAAGAAAGTTTCCAGACAAGCCGTTTACTATTGAAAAAATGATAGAAATGGGAAGTATATCTCAAGAGGCAGCAAGCTTTATTAGAAAGCTAGTATTAGCTAAATACAATATATTTATTAGTGGGGGAACAGGTTCAGGAAAAACTACATTTTTAAATGCATTGTCTGATTATATTCCTAAAGATGAAAGAATTATAACCATAGAAGATTCAGCAGAACTTCAAATAAAGCATATTGATAATATTGTTAGACTTGAAACAAGAAATAAAAACACAGAGGGTAAAGGGCAAATTAGCATAAGGGATTTAATAAAAAGTTCTCTTAGAATGAGACCAGATAGAATAATTGTTGGTGAGGTCAGAGGGGCAGAAGCTTTAGATATGTTGCAAGCTATGAATACAGGGCATGATGGGTCTTTATCAACTGGACATGCTAATTCAGCTATAGATATGTTATCAAGACTAGAAACTATGGTGCTTACTGGAGTGGATTTCCCTATTGCAGCTATAAGAAAGCAAATTTCTTCAGCTGTAGATATAATAATCCATTTAGGCAGACTTAGAGATAGATCTAGAAAAGTATTAGATATAAGTGAAGTCCTTGGAATAAAAGATGGGGAGATTATTCTAAACAAGATATATGAGTTAGTTGAAGAGGAAGGGTCCACAGATAAGAAAGTAATCTCAAGGTTGGTAAGAACAGATAATAAGTTTCATAGTGTTGCTAAGTTGAAAGTTTCTGGAATTTATGAGGGGGAATAGATTAAAGATGAATTTTATGTTAATTATGGTAGTCATGGGTGTGATAGTAGCAGCAACTATAGTGGCAATTGTTTTGATTATAGTAAATAGCAGAAAAGATTATGAGGAAATAGATGATGGAGCAGTAGGTGAGAACACAGTAGCTGTTAAAAGAAAAACTATCACAAAAATTAAGAAGGACGCTGAACAAGCAGTAAATAAAGAGGGACTTATAAATTACAATTGCTATGAAATGACATTAATAGAGAAGGTAAAGTGGTCACTTATAGCAATGGGAGTAGTTTTTATATGTTCATATATTTTTTATAACAGCGTTATTTGGGCAGGTATCGTTTCATTAATAGGTATAGGATACTACAAAATTAAGAAAAAAAATATTATTTCCAAAAGAAAGCAAAAGTTGTTGCTACAGTTCAAAGAGGCTTTGTATATAATATCATCCTCTCTTAGTGCAGGAAAATCAGTAGAAAATGCCTTTGTTGATGCATATGATGATTTGAAAACTATTTTTGACTTTGGAAAGGAAGACTACATACTACAGGAACTCACTTATATAAATAGAAGGATAAAGATAAATCAAACCATTGAAGAAGCTTTAGATGATTTTGCAACAAGAAGTGGTTTGGAGGATGTAGTAACCTTTTCAAGTGTATTTGGTGCTTGCAAATCTACAGGTGGTAATTTAAAGAGTGTAACAGAAATTACATCTAATATTATTGGTGAGAAAATAAGCATTAAGCAAGATATAGAGACCTTGATTTCAGGTAAGAAATTTGAGTCTAATATCTTAACTATAATACCATTTGCTATAGTTTTGTTTATAAGAATATCTTCCCCAGATTTTTTGGAACCACTTTACACTATACAAGGCAGACTTATTTCCACAGGGGCTTTAGTAATTATATTAATATCTACATTATGGGGAAGAAAGATAACCAATATAGAGGTTTGATAAAAATAACAAGTATGAGGGCATAAGTTCATAAATTGATAAGCCAACGTTTTATAGTGAATGAGTAAAAATAGTCAATATAGATGCAAATGGCTGACTTGATGAATAGTAATCACAATTATGTTTTGAAAGAGAAATAAAAAATATAGAGGTGTAAGTATGATAGGAATACCTTTGTTAATTACAATTGCAATTACAGCAGTGTTATATTTATTAGCTAAAAGGAATACAAGCTATGCAACTGAAGTAAGCAATATGAATAAAAAAGAATACCCGTTAAGGGAAGTTAGAATAATTGGACTTTTAATAATAGATAGGTTTGGATTAGAAAAATTCAAGAATAGAAGTAGAGCGATATATGAAAAAATGTTTTCAATGTATGGACTAGAGGTACAAGAAAAATTCAGATGGCATGTAGCTTACAAATTAACATTAGCCATTATTGCTATAAATGCGGTTTATTTCTTAATGCTTGCTAGTGGTGAATTTAATGTTATTTTCCTTATTGCAGGACCTGTAGTTGCTGTAGGAGCATATATTTTAACTGATTCCATTGAAGAAGAGAATTTTAAGAAGAGAAGTAAAGCAATTAGATATGATTTCCCTGAATTTTTAACTAAATTAGTTTTATTGGTAAATGCAGGTTTAACCCTAGAAAGAGCTTGGTGGACTATATTAAAAGATATTAAGGGTGAACCTACAATTTTAATAAAGGAATTGACAAAAACATATAATGATATGAGTTCAAATATACCTAAGAGTAAATGCTTAAATGATTTATCCAAAAGATGTAAGATTCCAGAGGTAAGCAAATTTACATCAATTGTGCTTCAAAATATAAGCAGAGGATCAGACAGTATGGTTTTTATGCTGCAGCAATTATCAGATGAATGTTGGGAGGAAAGAAAACAAATGGCTAAACAGAAGGGAGAAGAGGCATCAACAAAGCTTTTATTTCCAATGATGTTGATGCTAGCAGCTGTTTTCTTAGTTGTATTAGTACCTGCAATGATGCAATTATTTGCATTATAAAATATAAAATAAAAATAGAATGGAGGAGTTAGAATGGAGATTACAAAAAGGTTTTTCAAGGAAGAAGAAGGGGTAGCAACTATTGAAATTGTATTGATTCTTGTAATTTTAATTGGATTAGTATTAGTGTTTAAGCAACAAATAGGAGCGCTTCTTACTAAAATTTTCACAAAAATAAATAATTCTGCTAACAGTGTAATAGGCTAAATGCTACACAAAAATAAGGGGGTATTAACAATTGAGGCGGCATTAATAATGCCGCTTGTTATGTACGTTGTTTTCATAATGATCTTCACATTTTTGTTTATATATAGCAGAGTGTATGTGGCACTAAGTGTAGATCATGTGGTGGCACAGGTTACAGCTCAGTGGTACAGCCGAGGAAGTGACTTTGATACGATTAAGAGTGGTAAAAATAGCATTATTGCAGAAGCTTTTGCAACAGCATTTTCTACAGATAAAAAGGTTGCAATAGTAAAAACAAAATTAAAAGATAAAGTTGATTCAGGTATACCAATGAAGGTGGATTTTAGTTCTGATGTTTCAGTATTTCCATATGTTGTAGGAGAACAAATGACTATAAAAACAAACTGTACGTATAAGTTGCCCTTATCGGGTTTGTTTAAATTTTTTGGAATGACTAAAGATGGCATGGTTCATGATTCCAATACTAAGGTTGTAAATCTTTCTAATAATGAGGCTAATATGAGGACAATCGCTTATACAGCAAAATTATTAGGAAGAGCCAAGGATAAGGCTAAGGGTATTTTGGATAAGGTGAAAAGTTCATTAAGTAAAGGAGGGCAAACAAATTGAAGAATGGAAAGGGGGTTATAACTGTATTTTTAGCTCTTATTTACGGTATGCTAATAGCTTTCTTTTGCACACTAATCGATGTGACAAGAATCAATAGTACCAAGAACCAGTTAATAGTTGCAACAGATGCAGGAATTACATCAGGGTTGTCTAGTTATCAAAAAGATTTGTTTAAAGATTATGGTATGATGACTTTTAAGAATGGTTCAGATATAACGCAAACTGTAAAAAAGATTATGCAAGAGAATGTTCAATATGGAGAGACTACTAATAATTTATTTAAGATTGATTTACCTCCAGATAACATAAATGTAACCGCTGGGGATAGCCCCTTTGTGGATGATAAGATAATGCTTCGGCAAATGATTTATTCTATGAAGTATCAGGGTACCGAGAATTTAGCATTATCAGTATATAATCAGTTGAAACAAATTTTAAATTATAAGGATGTAGCAAAAGATACAGATGATATACAGGCACTAGAGAAAAGTAAGGAAAAGAAAGATTTAGATGAATCTATTGCAGAAATGAGAAAGGCACAGGAAAATGCTATAACAGCTGTGGTGGAGTTAGCAAAAAACAATAAATATAGTGTTTTGAACAAGAATAATAATTCTAAGAGCATGGGGTATATACCATTAATGCCTCAGACAGCTTTGTTAGCAATATATAAGAACAATGGTCCTATATTTGGCTGTATAAATAATGTTAAGTCATATAACAACACAGTGTATATGGAAAAGGTATATTCTTATTTATACACAAAAATGATATTGGAAATGTATGAAAAATATATCACAAAAGAAGCAGAGAAGCATAGCGATAAAGACGATGACAAACATGAAAATAAAAAGAAATTAAAGCGTGCTAACAATTTGAATACCTTATTGTCTTTATTAAATCAACGTTTTGGAAACTTAGGATATTTGGAGCCAATGAGTTCTTTCAAACAAGAATTAACTGATTTAAAAAAAGAAATTGAAAAAGACAAAAAAGGAGTAGATGATATAGTATCACATAAAACTGTATATATTCAGTTGATGCAAAAATATAATGCTCTTGCTGTTAGAGATCAATGTCAAGTGCGCGATATGGCTGACAGCACCTATAAGGAGTATATGAAGATATTAGATGATTCCACAACAATACAATCTGAATTGCAGAATGTGATAACTAAAATTACTTCAATAATAAGCACTCTTGATAAATACGATTCAGAGATGAATAAGGCATCGAGAAAAGCAAATGAATGGGCAGAAAAGCACACTACTGATGATGTATTTAGAACCATGGATAGTGTAATAGATTTAGACTCACCAGCTAATGTGTTAATAGATACCTTGATTATGAAGGTGTGTAATAGTGATGAATTAAGAAAGAACAGTAAAATAGGTGAATATGTTTTGACACCTATGAAGCAGATGGACACAGTTGATGGAATATCAGTTGTGGAAACCTCTAAATTAAAATGTCAGTCTAATGAGGAATATGAAACCTTTTTTCAGAAGATTAAAGACTTATATCAAAAAATAAATAGTAAACCAAGTTTATCTGAGATATTGGATAAATATGATTCTCATGCAACTATTGACAAGTCAGGGCTACCAAATACATCTTCAGAAGAAGGAGAGTCTGGAAGCTTTTCAAGTCAACTTTTTAAGATGCCTAGTATAAATGGTGTGGATCAAGTAGGCTCATTTATAGATGCAGGAGGACAACTAGCTGATAAGATATATTCAATAGAATATATAATGACATATTTTAGAGAAATGGTACAACCTAAGGGAAAAAGAATTCCAGAACTAACAAAGTGCACAAAAAATAAACTTAAGTATGAGATAGAAGCCATAATATCAGGAAAATATGATGACCAAAAATCTAAAACAACTATGGAAGATGATCTGTTTATAATAAGAGGCGCATTGAATTTTATAAGTTTGATGACTTATCAAGAGTCGTTAAGAAAATTTATAGATGTAGTTTCACTTGCTATAGCTGCGCTAACTCATCTACCAAAAACAATAATAAAGTATATGATAATGACTGTATGGGTGCTTTTGGAAACTAGGTGTGACCTTATTGATTTATATAATGGGTATAAGGTGCCTTTAATAAAGACTGATTTTGAACAATGGTGTACGAAATTTGGTTTGAATGAAGATGATTGTAAGAATTCACATCAAGGATCAACTTTGCAATCCAATATAAGTAGTATGCAAAAGCATATAGAAAAGACTGAAGAAAAATCAGTATATAATGATCAAGATTATGAAGCTAAACAAGCTTTGGGGAGAATTAAGCTTTACTATACAGATTATATAAGATTTAAGCTTTTAATAACAGATTCATCAAAGTTAATAGATAGGTGTCAAGATTTAATAACAGCCAATGAAGATTTAAAAGGAAAATTCCAAGATTATGATACTTCATTAAAAGTAGATGTAAATAACTCAAAGGTAAATATATTATTTAATACTCAGACTTTCTCGGGAAAGGGAAAGATCAATAAGTTTAATGAGTTTACCTTTAAGAAAGCATATAACTAGGAGGAAATAAAGTGAAAAGAAAGATAATAGCAGGAATATTGATATTAAGTATGGTAGCAGGGGTAATGGGATGTAAATCAAGTAAGGATAATACTACAAAGACTCCAGCAGTAGCAACAGGAGCAGCACAAAGTAATGATAATAAAGATCAAAATGCACAATCAACAAGCACTGATACAAACCAAGATAATAATGATGAGAATAAGGCAAAGAAATTAACTTCACCAGAGATAATAAAGAAGTTTGAAGAGTTAAGACCAAAGGTAACAGCGTTTTTAAAAGAAAAGCTAGAAAAGCCTAATGTTGGGAAAGGTGACGAGTTTAAGGTTTATGAGAAAAGTAATGATGTAAAAATAAAGGATTTTAGTGGAGTATCTTATGTAGAATATAATGATCATGTTAAGGATAAAGGGCATTATTCTTATGGAGCATATTCAATATCTGCTAAAGAGAAAGACGTGGAGTCTACAGAAGCTGCAAATATAGTAACAGATTTATGGTTAGTTATAGACGAAGATAAGATTGAAAAAGAAGGCTTTAAGATTCAAGGAACACTTTTTGAAGAATTTATAAAACTAGTGTCTACAGATACAGTTGATATAGCAGGGTTAGAGAAAGAAGTAAGTGCACATGTTACAGAAGATGGTGGAGTTACAAAGCAATATGGCAATACTGAAATAAACTTTAGGATAATGGATTCAGAAATGATGTGTACAATTACAATTGAGTAGATATATATAACGGTTATATTATTAAATGATATTAGTTATATAGTTATGTTCTTAAAGGTAAATTCAAGAAAAATAGCATCCTGCTTTTAGTTGAGCTAATAAGAAAGCTTCAATGAGTTTACCTTTAAGAAAGCATATAACTAGGAGGAAATAAAGTGAAAAGAAAGATAATAGCGGGAATATTGATATTAAGTATGGTAGTAGGAGTAATGGGATGTAAATCAAGTAAGGATAATACTACAAAGACTCCAGCAGTAGCAACAGGAGCAGCACAAAGCAATGATAATAAAGATCAAAATGCACAATCAACAAGCACTGATACGCCCCAAGACAATAATGATGAGAATAAGGCAAAGAAATTAACTTCACCAGAGGTAATAAAGAAGTTTGAAGAGTTAAGACCAAAGGTAACAGAATTTTTTAAAGAAAAACTAGAAAAACCTAATGCCGGAAAAGGTGATCAGTTTAAGGTTTATGAGGAAAGTAATGATTTGAAAATAAAGGATTTTAAAGGTGTAACCTTTGTTAAATATGATGATGCTGTTAATACAGAAGGACATTATTCTTACGGAGCATGTTCTATATCACCTAAAGAGGTAAAAGTGGATTCTACTGATGCACAAAATATAGTTGTAGATTTATGGTTAAAAATAAATGAAGATAAGATTGAAAAAGAAGGATTTAAGATTCAAGGAACTCTTTTTGAAGAATTCATTAAACTAGTGTCTACAGAAACAGTTGATATAGCAGGATTAGAAAAGGAAGTAAGTGCGCATGTTACAGAGCAGGGTGGTGTTACAAAACATTATGGAAATACTGAGATAAACTTTAAGATTTTGGATGGTCAATTGATTTGTACAATTACAATTGAGTAGATATATAAAACAGTTCTATTATTAATTTATATTAGTTATATAGTTATGTTCTTAAAGGTGGATTCAAGCAGAATAGTATACAGCTTTTAATTTGGCCAATAAGAAAGCTTCAATGAGTTTACCTTTAAGAAAGCATATAGCTAGGAGGAAATAAAGTGAAAAAGAGTAAGGGTGTAATAACAATAGAGGCTGCTTTGGTAGTCCCAATATTTGTATTTGCGGTTTTGTTTATGGCACAATTTCTAAAGATTGTATATATATATGATACAATTCAAACAAATGTTTATAACACTGCCAAGTTTATTAACGGATATACTTATATTGCTGATGTTACTAAGGAAAATGAGTATGTAGATAAAGATCAAGATCTGAGTAAAACCATAACTAAAGTACAAGAAATATTTACAGATGCAGCAGCACATGGATCTGCAAATGGGTTAGGTGGACAACTAAAAGCTACGGTAGAGAATTTTATAAAGAGTATGCTGGCTAGTGGAGTGCAAGAAGTGTCAAATAAAATTATACCAGAGATATCTGAAAAACTTCTTGATAATGATTTAAAAGCAGCTAAAGGTAGTGACTATAAAAAGTCATTAGGAATTACAAGTGGATTTGATTTTAGTAAAAGCAGTATAACATTAGGTGCAAAAGGAGAAGTAAAGTTAATAGTTGAATATGAAGTAAAGGTTGAAGTACCACTGCTTACTACTCCAAAGACAATGAAGTTAAGAAATCAAGTAGTTATTAAAAATTTTGCAGGGGTATAAGCCTAAGGAGGATTTTATGTCAAACGTTATTATAGGGACAATTGTTGTTGTATTAATGACAGTAGTTCTAAATATTATAATAGATAGTTTAATTCTAAGAGAAAAAGAAGATATATTTGAATTTATAAAAAGTTTCTGGAAAGAAAAAAAGTATATAATAATGTATTCTGTTTGCATTATATTAGAGGTAACTCTATTTATATTAATAGGAGCAAATTCAATATTTTATTTATATTATTTTATGTCCTTGCTGTTATATAGGATTGCTATAATAGATTACTTTACTAAGTATGTGGAAAATAAGTTATTATTATTATTGATTATAACAGCAGTATCCTCCTTAGTGATTGATCATGGTGTTAAACTAAGCAATGCAATTATTACAGGGGGAGTGACTTTTCTTATATTATTTATTATGTCCAAGGTAACTAAGGGAGCGCTAGGAATGGGAGATGCTGAACTTTTAGGGATACTTGGTTTTGTTTTAGGGTTTCAAGGATTAATGAGCATATTAGTATTATCAAGTGTATTTGTTTTTTGTATTAGTATATTCTTGATAATTAAAAGCCGAGCTAATAAAAATAAAGAACTCGCATTTACACCATTTATTTTTCTGGCACTATTTACAGTTCTGATAATAAATAATATATAGGTGATCTTATGCGGATTGTAAAGATTATATTGCTATTTATTATTGTAAGCTTAGCAATGTACACAGATATTAAGGAAAATAAAATAAAAAATAAACACTTAATTATTCCTTTGGTGCTAGGTATTGTTTTATCATTTATAAGTGGTGGAGTTGAGGGAATGAAGGACTCACTTCTAGGTATGATAATTCCTATAGGCATTTTTTTTGTAGTCTTTCTATTTAGAATGTTTGGAGCTGGGGATATAAAGCTTTATTGTACTATAGGAGCAATAATGGGAGTGAAGTTTATAGAAAATAATATTATATACTCGTTTTTATTAGCGGGAATAATTGTGATAGTATATCTTCTTATTACTAGAAAGTTGACTAAAAAAATCATAGATATATATTTTCTACTTAAGAATTCTATAGTAACAAAAAGCATAGGTGAATTTTCACAACATAAATATGAACATTTTCCATTTGCTAGTGCCATATTTGCAGGGACTTTGTTTCAAGTAATACTTGGATATAACTTTATTTAATAATGAGTTGTATCTAAGTAAAATACATAAATAGCTTTGTTTAGGAGCTTTTAATGAAGTAATCGTTAGTATTTTACGACAAATTCAAGAGTGTATAATTTGGCTGGAGTTTTTTGTAAATCAAGTGTGCTGCGTAGATATTAGAACCTATATAGAACTGTTCCATAATAATGTTGGTGGTTAATTTAGTGGACAAGCTACAAAAAATCGACAAAATTTTCACCAACATTTAGATGGAATACTTCTATATGCATTTTTAAACAGACATATAGGTATGAAGTAATATTTCAAGGTAGAGTAGTACTTTTTAATTTAATAAAAAATTTTTGCAATGCAAAGGAGAACTTTAGAATGGAGTTCTCCTTTTTAGACTTTAGAAAATTGTTGTTAAGGAAAAATTGAGAATAGGTTTTTTAAGTAGTATAAATCACTAATCATCTAAGTATTTTTTGTATTTATAGAAAAAAATTTAAACATTTAAGTGGTTTATATTGACAGCTTAGAAAAAGTATACTAGTATATAAATATAATAGTAGTACATTTGATACTACTAAATAAAAGGGTAGATATATTTAATATAAGTTTTTGTGGAGAAATAATTAATGAGAGGTGTAATATGCATGAATGATCAAAGTGTAAGCGAAAAGTCTTATTACAAGACTATGCTAGCAATAGCTATACCAGTTTCTATTCAAAGCTTATTTCAAGCATCGCTAAGTGTTGTAGATCAGTTTATGGTAGGACGATTGGGTGCAGATGCAATTGCAGCTGTTGGACTTGGCTCAAGATTTCCTTCAATTTTCTTAGTGACTTTAGGGGCTGTAGGGGCTACTACATCTATTATGGTTGCACAATATTGGGGGCAAAAAGATGATAAAAATATAAAAAATGTAGTGGGTGGAAATTTATTATTTGGAGCAATAATAACAGCAATATTTTCTGTGATTTCGCTTTTATTTTCAAAGCAGGTACTCGGTATGTATACCAATGATATGAAGATAGTTGGGCTTGGAAGTGAATATCTTATAATTAACGCTATTGGATATATACCAATGCTTTTAATAACTATTTATGCTGCAGTGCTAAGGAGTACTGACCATGTAAAATCACCAATGTACGCAGGCGTATTTGCAGTTTTAATGAATACATTTCTAAACTATCTGCTTATATTCGGTAATTTTGGATTGCCTAAGATGGGCTTTTTAGGTACAGCCTATGCTACAACAATTACAAGATTTTTAGAAGCAGCTATACTAATGGTATTTACCTATGCCAATAAGTATCCAGGTGCATATAAGATAAAGGATATGTTCAAAATACCAGTTTCATTTATGAAAAATATCTTAGTTATAGCAAGTCCATTGTTAGTTAATGAATTTATGTGGGCTTTAGGAGAAACCATGTACTCTATTGTGTATGGTAGAATGGGGACAAATGAAGTTGCGTCAATGACTTTAACCTATCCTATTCAAAATTTGAGTATTGGTTTATTTACAGGTGTTAGTAGTGCAGCAGGAATTATGATTGGAAGTAAGCTAGGCTCAGGAGAAGATGGACTTGCCTTCAAATATTCAAAGAAATTCATTAGAATGGGAATTGTAGGTTCAGTTATTTGGGGTGTTGTACTAGTTGCTGGTTCAAATTTATACATTTCAATATTCAATATACCTAGTGCCCTAAAAGAATGTACATTCAATTTATTAGTGATGTATAGTATTGTTTTGTGGATTAAAGTGTCCAATATGATTATTGGTGGTGGTATATTAAGAAGTGGAGGAAAAACTAAATATACACTTTTCTTAGATATGCTTGGAACTTGGGGAATTGGGGTTCCTATAGGATTTATCTCAGCCTTCATATTAAAGCTACCTATTCAATGGGTTTATTTGCTGATTTCAGGAGAGGAATTAGTAAGACTTATCATTGGTCTTAAATTAATGTACTCAAAGAAATGGATGAATAGACTAACTCAATGTGCTTAATGAAATCCTTAATATATAATAGCAGTAAATTATTTATTATAGTTTACTGCTATATTTTTATCATACAGTATATTTTATTTATTCTCTTGAAAGTTTCTTAAACTCAATTACAGATTAGTAGAGTTATTTATGAAATATCCTAAACTTAAGTGTAATTAGTCTTGTCTACTACTTACTTTCTGCAACAGCATACAAAAGAGCCGGTTTTAACTAATGGATCTGTGGTTATAAAATTAATAGTTAAATCTGTTTCTTTTAAAGCTTCTTCTATTTCATTAACATCATGTCCACAAAGTTCAAATTTTTCTACTACCTTAATTGGCATTTCATTATTTGGTTTTATGTCTATATTAATTTCTACTTGTATCCTATCGTTAATTTTATAGTTTTTCCATATAAATGAGTATTTATCAGAGTCAAATGTGTAAGTATTGTTTATCATTGTTAAGGCTTTGCTTTTTGTTCCACCATCAAATATAAATATACCACCTTCATTTAAGTGGTGACTTATATTTTTAAATGTTTTAATTAAATCTTCTTTGGCAGCTATATGCCCTAAAGAATCAAATGAAAAAATAAAATCATATTTTTGCTTTAAGTCAAAGTTTCTTATATCTCCAGTGAATACTTCTAGTCCTTTTTCTCGTGCCTTCTTTAGCATATTACTGTTTATATCTAGTCCTTGAACATTCCATCCTTCATCTTTAAGTTTTTTAGCAAGTATGCCAGTGCCACAGGTACAATCTAAAATAGAGTTAGGTTTTAGATTATATTTATCTAATGTTTCATTTACAAGTTTAAAGTATTTATTGTGTAAATCAGGACAGTTCTTTTGTATAAATTCATCATAAAATTCGCTGAAAATATCATAAGCGTTATATGTTTTCAATTTTACATCACCTCGTAAATTTCTGATTAATATTTCATGATAATTGCATGAATTCAATGCAATTATCATGGTATTATTTATATGATAATACTTTATTAGGATAAATTAAAGCGTTTATATAAAAAAATATTATAACATTGGAATTCTTAATCTGATAGAATTATAATCAAGATAATAATATAGTAGGAACAGAGGAGAATGAATTATGGATTGGTATTGCGCAGTTTGGAATTGTGATGAAGTAAATAGTGAAATGGCAGCTCAATATATATATGAAAAATTGTGTGAAGGAGACACTTCATTAGTTGGAGATATAGATATTATTGATGAATTCTATGAGGATTTGATGAATAGAAATATAAAGATTAATGCAAATAAAGGAAAAGGGTTTGTAATTATAGCTTGTGACTTTGATAATGCAGAATACATTAATGAATTAGTTCAGAAATTAGCTAAAAGTCACGGGTTATCCTTTTATGAACCCCAGAATATGATATATATATTTTAATAACATTATGCACTGTTGTTAAATGGTTGTGGTAAACCTATAATGAAATTAATGGAAGGTATTATAAAGGAGTTAAGTTTTATGAATAAAGTAGCTATAGTCTATTTTTCAGGCACAGGAAATACTAAGTACGTGGCAGATAAAATGAAATCAGTCATTGTGAGAAAAGGTATTGAGGTGGATTTAATTAATATAGAAAAGGATAAAATAAATCCTAAATTGTATAATAAAATTATCATTGGTGGACCTGTGTATGTTGAGAGATATCCTGAAATATTATTAAGATATTTGAAAGAAAATTTGTCTGAGTATAAAGGAGAGTGTATGTTGTATTCAACTCAAGCTTCAGAAGGACAAACACCTGTATTTCAGCATGCAATGAAAAGGATTAAAAAGGTGAACGTATCGTATTTTGATTATATTCCTATGCCTAATAATTTTTATAATTTTATGTTTAAGCATTGTTCCAAAGAAAAAGAAGTTCAGTTAATAAAAGAAGCTAGTGAAAAGGCTGAAAAGGCTGCATTAGAATTTTGTGAAGGGAAATCTAAAAGTTATGATATGCCTAATAATAGAGTGTTTTTGGCTGATTTTGCGTACAAGCTTACATATCCATTTCTTAGAGATTTTCTTTTGAGAAAACTTAAAGTGGATGAAAGTAAGTGTATTAACTGTGGTTTATGCGTGAGATCTTGTCCAGCTAAAAGTATAAAGATACAGCCTAAATTGAAAATTAATAATAAATGTACATTTTGCCAACGTTGCATTCATTCATGTCCAAAGAATGCATTTGTGTATAAAGACAAGCCTATAATTCAATATAAGCCAGATAGAGGAGAGGGAAAATGAGAAAAAGTTTAATTGTTTATGAAACTCAATATGGTACGTCAAAAAAGGTGGCAGAAATATGTTCTTTAATTGTAGGAACTGCTAAAATGGCAGATATTAATGCTGTTCCAGCAAACGTTGATACTTATGATAACGTAATTTTTGTTTTTGGCTTTTATGGATATAATACAGCAAAGAAAACAAAGGAGTTTATAAGAAACAATAAAGAAAAATTATTGAGTAAAAGGGTAGCTGTAATAGGAGTAGGTATATCTGTTAGAGATTTAGATAGATATGCAGAAGAATTGTTTGTTGAACTTGGAAGAAAATCAGACTTTACGGCATTTGTTCAAGGTGAATTGATTGTTAATAAGCTTACTGTAGAGGATAAAAAAGTGTTAGAGAAGTTTTTTGAAAAAGCTAATATACCTTTTAAGGATATGGGACATTTTAAGAAAGAAGATGCATGCAATGTTGCAGCAAGATGTGCAGAAGTACTAAATAAACCTTCTTTAGTACCAAGTAGAGAAGAATTAATGCTGGCAATTAATGAATTTGTGCGTCAACATAATACCTGTGCATTGGGAACTGGAGCAGGGGAATTTGTAAGATGCACCCCTATAGAATACTTGTATTTAAATGATGCATTTTATTTTATAAGTGAAGGTGGATTTAAGTTTAAAGCAATTTTGCAGAACCCCAATGTATGTATTGCAATATATAACGAGTATACAGACATGCAAAACTTAAAAGGTCTTCAGGTGTCAGGACAAGCTGAAATAATACCTTTGTATAGTGAGGAATATAATGAAGTTATGAAAGTAAAAGGGCTAAATCTGAAGAATTTAAGTAACATGCCAATAGTGTTGAATTTATTCAAAGCTAAAGTAAGTAAATTTGAATTTTTAAATTCTGAATTTAGAAAAAATGGTTTTGATGCTAAGCAAGTTTTGGTAATATCAGAATAAAAATATTATATAAGTCTAATGAATATTATACATCAATAACCAATAAGGCATCTCATAATTATTTTGCGATTTTATGGGAAGCCTTATTTTTCATTAAAAATAAGTAAATATTTTAAATAAATATAATAAAATGGTTTAAAATGTAATATAATAGAGATTGATGTGCAGCTAATGAATAAAGTAATAGTGAGATTTCATGAGTAAGATATTTGCAGATAAAAAGTAAGTAAAAATGTGACACACATTTTTAGTTAGACAAGGAAACAGATTTATCTGACAGTTGATGAACTATCAGATAAATCTGTTGACATAGTATAACAGAAAATAGAGTAGTATACGAAATTACTTATTTTTTAAATATGCTGAATATAATAAAAGTTAAAAAGGGGAAGATGAATTATGAATGTAAAGGATCAGGTAAACAACATGAAAAATAGCAATGCTGTACAAGCTGTTAAGGCATTGCTTAGACCTACGTGGAAGGCTATAAAAGAAGGAAAAGCTTATGGAATATTAATTTTGTCAACAATATTAATGGCAATTTTTATTCCAATGAATTTTTTTATAACAACAATGTTTAATTTTCTAAGTGTGGGATTAGACAATGATTTTTTTAAAGGTTTTACATTTTATACTTTAATTGATTACATGAAAGATGGTTACTTTAAACATATAGGTGCTGCATTGATACTAGGATTATTTATTTGTTTAATATTTTTCATCATAAAAGCAATTATAGCTATATTTATAGTTTCAAATGCAACAGTAAAATCTACAAAGGCATTTGTTGAACAAGGAGCACCAGTATCTGTTGGGCAATATTTTAAGTTATCTGTTAATGAGCTACTTAAATTCAGTTGGGGATTGTTTGTTAATGTTTTTTTACCAGTAATAATAGTAAGCATAATTGGAGCTATAATTAATTTGATTCCAGGAATTAAAGGATCTGCAGGAGCTGCTTTAATTAATTCATTTCTTTATTATGGATTGCTATTTAGATATATAGCTATAGTTTTAAACATAGATGGAGACAGTGCTATGCAACTTAAGGCAAAATATTGGTTAGCTTTTGCACTTGTAATTTATTTGGTAACATCATTTATAAGTTTTGCTATTGTAAAAGATATATTAGATATAGGATTTATGATGTTTAGTGTGTTAGTTTTAACAAAAAATCCTTATTATACTGGTGAGGAAATAAGGGATAAGGTGAACAGTTAGCATTGCAATTTTACTATGGAATTAGCAATGAGTTTTAAAGTTTTAATGGTTATAGTTTAAAGATTAAATCTTAAAAGGTAATTATTTTTATTAAGGACTATCTTCTCGAATATTGTTTGGGAAGGTAGTTCTGTTTTTATCCGATAGCTACCATACATAACACTTGGACAGAAGGGATGCGTGCTTTTGGACGAGGTACCCATTGATGGTGTAAGTTCAATTAGGATTTGGATAGGGATACACCTCAACTGAATTAAGTTTCACTTGATGAATAATAATTATATATATTCATAATATATAGTTAATGCTGAATGTATAGTTGATGTTGACATTATGAATTAGTAGAGTTATTATTTATTAGGAAACTATAAAAACTAAAACAGTTTCCTTTATGAAAAGGGAGATGAAGAAATGAAAGATAGAGTGTTTTCAAGAAAAGAATGGGCATTTTTAATTACAATAAGTTTATCTTTAGGAATAAGACAAATGGCAATGACTATGGTTATGCCATTTATTTCAACCTATAGCAAGACATTAATGTATAATAGTGCTACTTTAGCAGGGGTTGCCTTAGGTATATTTGGTTTGATGCAAGCAATATTTCAAATACCTTTTGGAATATTAAGCGACAAAATAGGCAACAAGCGTGTTATGCTGATAGGTTTAATGCAAGTTATTATTGGATTAATCATAGCATTTAGAGCTAAGAGTATATATATGTTAATTGTAGCAAGAGCACTTCAAGGAAGTGGTGCAATTATAGCAACAGGATATTCTTGGGTTACAGGTAGTGTTAGTGATGAAAAGCGTCCAAAAGCCCTAAGCTTATTAGGAATGATTATTGGTTTTGCAGCATCAGCTTCATTTGCTTTAGGACCTTTAACTCGCAAGTTCCTATCAGTAAGGCAGATGTTTTTAATCAGTGCTATACTAATATTCTTAGTATGGTCTGTGATACTAATTTTCTTAAAAAATCCTCCTGCTATAAAGAATGAGGAAACTTTAGAAGAAAAAATTGATACAAGACACGTAATAAAAGAATTATTGAGCAATAGGGTGTTTGTAACTCTTAATATAGCAGGATTTTTTAATAACTATATCTTAGTATCAGTATTTTATATTGTTCCTATATATCTTGAAAAAATAACTGGTATCAATGGTATGTGGAAAGTTTTTATGCCAGCTGTAATAATTGCTATAATATGTATGAGAAGATCTATAAAGTTTGTAGAAAGAGGACATGGACTAAAACTTATTTTGATAGCCTTTATTATAAGTGCGATAGGTTTAGTTTTTTATTTTAATAATAAATCTTTTTACTTTATACTAATAGGGACGATATTTTTTATGATAGCTTACATTTCTTTGTGTACTTTGATACCTTCTGTAGCCAATGAAATAGCCAAGGATGGTTCTAGAGGTACAGCAAATGGCATAATAAATAGTTTTCAATTTATAGGATCATTTGTTGGCTCAGTGATTACAGGAGCATTGTGGGAGAATCATGAAAGCATGGTGCTAGTTGTAGTTATAACAATATCAATAGTTGGTTTATTGTTAGTGAGGGCATCTGAAAAATAAATATAATGAGATTATACTTATTTTTGCTCTTATCTATTAACTCCTATGAAATATGTTGTTAACTAAAAGAATTCAAATATTTATCAAGTTTCACTTGATATATGTAAATGTAAATAAAAATGGGGATGATGGAATGACAGATGTAATAATGAAAGTTGCTGCTGAAAAGATTCAGATGTATGGATTAAGGAAATTTACTATGGATGAAATTGCAGCAGAAATTAAGGTTAGTAAAAAAACTATATACAAGTATTTTAATAGCAAGGATGACATTATAGCTGAGTACTTCAGAGAAATAGTAGAAAGTGATAAGAATTATACAATTGAAGCTATAAAAAAAGCAGATTCTTTAGAAGAAAAATTGAATTCAATAATATATTCTTATCATAAATATAAGCTCCCAATTAGTGTGCTTGATGAGGCTTATAAGTTTTACCAGGATCAGTGGGAAAAAGTTCAGCAACTAAAAGATTTTAAATTAAATCTTATAAAAGAAACAATAAAAGAAGCCATAGACCAAGGCATAGTAAAGCCAGACATACAATTATCTATTATTAGTACTATATTAGAAAGTGTTAGTAATACATTTTTAGATTATAAATTTTTAAGTCAGAATGATATGACAATGAAAGAAGCTATGAATCAAGTAATGTCAATATTATTACATGGGATTATAAAATAGGGAGAGATAAATTGTGGTTATTGAAAAGTTAAAGTTAGAAGATGTGAATGAGTTATTAGATTTATATAAGGAACTTACACCATACGAAAATTCCATAGGAAAGTCCACTGAGATATATAAAGAGATATTAAAGGATGATAAATACTTACTTTTAGTAGCTAAAGATAATGATAGAATAGTAGGATCAGCTCTTGCTATATGCTGTATGGTTTTAGCTTTAGATGGGGGCAGATTTCTAGTAATAGAAGATGTGATTGTAAAAGATGGATTGAGAGGTAAGGGCATTGGCAAAGAATTAATGAAAGCAATTGATGAATTTGCAATAAAGAATAATTGTGTTTATTCAATAGTAGTATCATCAGGGCATAGAAAAGGTGCCCATAAATTTTATGAAAGTGTTGGATTTACAGAGGATGTAAAAGGATTTAGAAAAGGATATTGATAATATATATATTTATTTTAGTATCAAGTAGGCAGATGTCTACTTGATACTATTTTTCTCTAGGATATTATAATAAAATCAAATTTATGGACAACTTATAAAAAAGGTTATTTGACTAGGTTGTGTATGGAAAAAGAAAAAAAGAAATTATATTCGCCTGCCAAATTTTTCTCACATCCGTTCGAAAAGGCAGATGCGTAAAAAAATCTCTGGCTCTATAGTCGCCTTCTATTTTTTTGATGTTCCTATATATCTTAAAAAATAATTGAAATTAATAGTATGTGAAAGTTGTTTGGTGATTTAATACCTTCTGTAGCAAAGGAGGATAAATATTTACTTAAGGGTGAAAAGCAAGACTAAAAACAATCAATATTCGACAATTATTTCATGATTATAGTTATTGGATACCGAAAAAATAACAATAAATTGAATTTAAATAAAAAATGTGTTATAATCTATTGGCGCTTATAAAGAATAGTTTTTAGTAAATAAGATTATTTGTAAAACTTAGTTGTTGGTATGATGGTAGAAAATATGCTTTTTATTATTATAAATTAATTTTATATAAAATATATCAATACACTTATGAAGAAAGTATTTAGAGGGGGAAAAAAATGAACTGGATTAAAAATGTAAAAGTAAGAGTAAAGTTAGTAACGGCATTTGCAATAGTCGCGATTTTTATTCTTGTGGTAGGTATAGTAGGAATGAGATCACTTAAAAAGGTTGATCAAAATTCTCATATGATGTATGCACAAAATTTGAGAACTATTTATGATTTAACAGATATGAAACAAAATTTAACAGAAGTAAATGTTAATGTTATTTCTTTGGCTTTTACAACCGAACCAAATTCTAGAGAAAAGTTGAAAAAAGTTATACAAGATAATAAGGATGAGGATGATAAGTACATAGCTGAGATGAAGACATTTCCTATTGGAGATGAGGAGAAAAAGTTATTTGATACCTTCTATGGTGATTTAGAGTCTTATAGAGTTTTAAAAGATAGTATTATTAGCTTGGTTGATGAAAAGAAAATTAATGAGGTTTATGCAAAATATAATGACTTAGGAAAAGCTAAGGAAGCAATGTTTGCTAGTTTAGACAAGCTAATAGATACAAATTTAAATAATGCAAAACTAGCTGATGAGGGTATTAATGGAATATATAAGTACTCTAATATTATTATAACCATATTAACTATGATAGGATTTATTTTAGCAATTGCTATAGGAATAATTTTAGCTAATGATATACATACACCTTTAAAAGTAATACAATTATTTGGCCAAAAGCTTGCAGAGTATGATTTATCTTATGAATTTAAATCAACTAGAACTGATGAATTTGGACAGACAGGAATATATTTATTTAGAGCTCAAGACAATATGAGAGAACTTGTTAAAGCAATTCTTGAAAATTCACAACATATTAATGCATCTTCAGAGGAACTTTCAGCAACAGTGCAGGAACTTTCGTCAAAAGCAGTAAATATAGATGAAGCTGTAAATAGAATTGCAGGAAATATGCAAGAATCAAGTGCTGGAACAGAGGAAATAAGTGCATCTGTTCAGGAAGTTGATTCAAGCATTAATGTACTTTCACAAAGAGCTATGGCTGGAAGTAATAATGCAGTGAAAGCTAAGGAAAGAGCAAGTGGAGTGAGAACTGATACTAAGAAAGTAATACAAGAAACAGAAGAAATAATTAATGAGAAACAGAATAAGATGTTTAGCGCAATTGAAGACGGTAAAGCTGTAGATAATATCTTGGTTATGGCAGATACTATAGCAAATATAGCAGAACAAACTAATTTACTTGCTCTTAATGCAGCTATAGAAGCTGCAAGAGCGGGTGAACAAGGAAAGGGATTTGCAGTTGTAGCTGATGAAGTTAGAACTTTGGCAGAACAATCTTCACAAGCAGTACAAAATATTCAAGAAATGATAGTAGAAGTTCAGAAGGCATTTGGAAATAGTATAGGTGCAGGAAATGATATATTAGGATTTTTGGATAAGGATGTACGTACTAAATTCGCTGATTATGCAAGAACGGGCGAGCAATATTATGATGATTCTGATTTTGTAAGTAAAATATCAGAAGAGATTGCTGCTATGTCAGAAGAGGTTGCTGCAACAATAGGGCAAGTTAGTGAAGCAATACAAAATATGGCTGGTGCAACCCAACAAGTAACTCAAGAGGCAGAGTCAATAAAAGAACATATGAACGAAACTACTCAAGCGTTAGAACAAGTAGCAGAAACAGCTCAAAGTCAAGCAGAGCTTGCTGGGAAACTTAACGAAATAGTAAATAAATTTAAAATTTAATATCTAACTGTAATAGTAAATTTAAGAGAAACTCCAATTTGAACTGCCCCTCTGTCAAGTAGACAGGGGGGGCAGTTAATTAAAGGAGGTTCTCTTTTATTCTTTGCTAGGAAATTACAATAAAGTCCAATCTGGTGATAACTTTTGAAAATAGCAGATTGTATATTTGTAAAATGGATTTTCTATAAAAGATATAATTTTTTGGTTAAATGTAGAAGATTAATGTTATCATTATATTAAAGTATAAAAGAAATTAAAGATAAATCATAAAAGGGGGAAGGAATAATGTTATTGATTAGAAATGGAAAAATACTCACAATGGCAGGGAGGATTTATGAAAGAGGATCTATCTTAATTGATGGAGGAAAGATTATTGATGTTCAAGAAAAAATAGATGAACCTGTAGGAGCAGAAATTATAGAGGCAGAAGGAATGGTTGTAATGCCAGGAATTATTGATGCACACTGCCATTTGGGAATGTTAGAGGATTCTATTGGATTTGAAGGTGCAGATGCTAATGAATCCTCCAGTCCAGTCACACCTGAGCTAAGAGCTATTGATGGAATTAATCCAATGGATGTTAATTTTAAGGAAGCTTATGGGGCAGGAATAACTACAGTGATGACAGGACCAGGAAGTGCGAATGTTATTGGTGGGCAGTTTGCAGTAATAAAAACTTATGGAAAGAGAATTGATAATATGATTTTAAAAGCACCTGCAGCTATTAAAGTTGCCTTTGGTGAGAATCCGAAGAGGGTGTATAGCGGAAAAGGGCAAGCTCCTAAAACTAGAATGGCTACAGCTGCACTTTTAAGGGAAACATTAATTAAAGCTAAGGATTACATAAATAAAAAGAAAATTGGGGAATCAAATCCAGATAAAATTCCGGATACTAATTTGAAATTGGAAGCGTTGATTCCAGTTGTTAACAAGGAGATACCTTTAAAGGCTCATGTGCATAGAGCTGATGATATATTTACTGCGTTAAGAATTGCAAAAGAATTTGATGTTAATATTACCTTAGATCATGTAACAGAAGGTCATCTTATTGTGGACGAACTTAAGGAAGAAAATGTACCACTTATAGTGGGACCATCATTTGGACATAGAAGCAAGGTAGAACTAAAAGAAAAAAGCTTTAAAACACCAGGCATCTTATCAAATGCAGGAATAAAGATAGCAATCATGACAGATCATCCTGTTATTCCACTACAGCATTTAACTATGGCAGCAGCTTATGCTGTAAAAGATGGAATGAAAGAAGAAGAAGCGCTAAAGGCAATTACAATAAATGCTGCTGAAATAATTGGGGTTGCAGATAGAGTAGGAAGCATTGAAGTTGGAAAGGACGCTGATATTGTTTTATTTGATGGGAATCCATTAGATATACAGACTAAGGTTAAGCTTGTATTAATCGATGGAAGCATAGTTAAAAATAATTTTAATTAGATGAAAATATATCCTGTGTTAAAAGATTACTTAAATTGAAGTAAAATAAAAAATATGGTACAATAAGTCTAATAGTATAATTTAGACATACATTATGTCGATGAAAAAACGAGGAACACTGAATATTTATAGATTATATATGTTTTAACATTCATTTTTTTCATGCTTTAAAGTATAGAAAAAATGTATTTTTTAAGTATAAAAATATATTTTATGAGAGGAAGGAAATACAAATGAATTTCTTGAAAAATTTAAAGGTAAGGGTTAAATTGATAGCTGCTTTTTTAATTGTTGCAGTAGTAATTGCTGTTGTGGGGACAGTTGGAATGATTTCGCTTAAAAATGTGGACAGGGAATCACATATGATGTACAACCAAAATCTTAGAAGTGTTTATATTTTAACAGATATGAAACAAAATTTGACTGAGGTTAAAAATGATGTGATGTATCTAATATATGTAAAAGATTCTACTAAGAAAGATGAGTTGTTAAAGGATATTGACAATAATCAAAAAGAAAATAATGAGTATATAAATGAATTTGAAAAAATGCGTATTAATCCTGATGAAAAAAAATTATATGATACTTTTAAGACGGATTTAAAGCAATTTAGAATGTTAAGACAAAATGTTATTGATTCAGTAAACAATAGTCATTTTACAGATGCAGAGACACAATATTTAACTATGACTAGGGTTACTGAATCAATGTTTGAGAGTTTGAGTCAGTTAATAACAAATAATTTAAATGTTGCTAAGCAGGCAAATGAAAATATTAATTCTATATATAAATCATCAAATATACTTATAACAATATTCACCATTATAGGCTTTTTGTTAGCTATTGTTATAGGCACATTTTTATCAAAAGACATATATACTTCTCTTGCAATAATAAGACAATTTGGTGAAAGACTTGCAAGCTATGATTTATCATATGAAAATAAGATTACAAGAAAAGATGAATTTGGACAAACTGGAGCTGCACTATTTAAAGCACAAGATAATATTAGGGAACTTGTTAAAACAATTTTAGAAAGTTCTCAAAATATGAGTGCTTCTTCAGAAGAACTTTCAGCCACTGTGCAAGAGTTAACATCTAAGTCTATGAATATAGATGAAGCCGTAAATAAAATTGCAGGAAATATGCAGGAATCAAGTGCTGGAACAGAGGAAATAAGTGCATCTGTTCAAGAAGTTGACTCAAGTATTAATGAACTTTCACAAAAGGCTATGGAAGGAAGCAACAATGCAGTACAGGCTAAAGAAAGAGCCACAGAAGTAAGAAGCAATACTAAAAAAGTAATGCAAGAAACAGAAGTAATATTTAATGAGAAGCAAAATAAGATGCTTAAAGCAATTGAAGATGGTAAGGCTGTAGATAATATTTTGGTTATGGCAGATACTATAGCAAGTATATCAGAGCAAACCAATTTACTTGCACTTAATGCAGCAATAGAGGCAGCAAGAGCAGGAGAGCAAGGTAAGGGTTTTGCAGTTGTAGCTGATGAAGTTAGGATGCTTGCAGAACAATCTTCAGAAGCAGTTAAAAAAATTCAAGATATGATAGTGGAAGTTCAGAGGGCATTTGCCAATAGTATAGGTACAGGAAATGATATGCTAGGATTTTTGGACAAAGATATACGTGCTCAGCTTGCTGATTATGCAAGAACAGGAAAACAATATTATGCAGATTCTGACTTTGTAAGTAAGATGTCAGAAGAAATTGCTGCTATGTCAGAGCAAGTTTCCGCTACAGTAGGTCAAGTAAATGATGCAGTACAAAATATGGCTGAAGCAGCTCAAAAATCTAGTGAACATGCAGAAATGATAAAAGAAAGCATGGATGAAACTACACAAGCATTAGGTCAAGTGGCTGAAACAGCTCAAAATCAAGCAGAGTTTGCTCAAAAGCTTAATGAGGCAGTTGAAAAGTTTAAGATTTAGTTAAGTTTAAAAAGGAGAATGCTTTAATTTAGGCATTCTCCTTATTTTATATAATAATATTGAATTATGTAGATTAATTTTTAATATAAGATCTCAATGCTTTTTATAAGCTGTTAATTCAGTATAATTAATGTTACTATGTAAAGAATAGAAAAATAATATTAATATAAAGTTAAATTTGTAAAAAGGATGGGAATAAATTATGATTTTGAAAAATGTGACTTTTTATATAAAACCAGACTATATAAATAAATTTATAGATGCAACTATTGAAAACCAAAAGAGTTCTTTATTAGAAAGTGGAGTTGAATCATTTGATTTTTTACAATGTCAGAATGACCCAACAATATTCATCCTTAATGAAGGGTATAAGTCTGAGGAAGATTTAAATAAACATTTGGAAACAGATCACTTTAAAAAATGGATGAATGAAGTTGAAAAGTATTTTGCCAAGGAAAGAGAAAAAGTAAACTATATTCCTGTTTCAGAAATAAAGAAGGATTAATCAAGAAGGGGGGCCCTAAAGTGAAAAATAAACAAAAAGACACATTATTTAATGTGAGTAGAATCATATTTATGATAATTGGTTCAATTTTAGTATCAATAGGACTTGAAACTTTCTTAATTCCTAACAACATAATTGATGGAGGGATGACTGGTATCTCTATTATGTCTAGCCATTTAACGAAAATTCCATTAGGAGTATTTACGTTTATATTTAATTTGCCTTTTGTTATCATAGGTTATAAACAAATTGGAAAGACCTTTGCTCTTTCAACTGTGTTTTCTGTAATATGCTTATCAATTGGAGTAACATTGCTTCATCCTGTACCAGGAGTAACTCACGATATTCTTCTGGCAACAATATTTGGTGGAATTATTATGGGAGTAGGTGTAGGACTAATTATAAGAAATGGTGGTTCTTTAGATGGAACTGAAATTATAGCTATAATATTAGAAAAGAGAACGATTTTTTCAATTGGTGAAATAGTTATGTTCTTTAATCTATTTATTTTAGGAAGTTCAGGATTTCTATTTGGATGGGATAGAGCCATGTATTCTTTAATTGCTTATTTTATAGCTTTTAAAACAATAGATATAACTGTAGAAGGACTTGATGAGTCAAAGGCTGTAATTATTGTATCAGAGAAGCATAAAGATATTTCAGAAGCAATAATGGATAGGCTTGGTAGAGGAATTACTTTGTTAGAAGCAAAGGGTGCTTATAGCGGAAGCAAGACCAACGTAATATATGTAGTTTTATCAAGACTTGAGGTGGCAAAATTGAAAAAGATTGTACATGGATTTGATAAAGATGCACTAATTACAATTTCAAGCGTTGAAGGCACAGGGAAGAAGTATACTAAGAAGGCTATACATTAAAATAATAAAAAGAGGTATTAAGAAAATTAATACCTCTTTTTGATATTTGGTTTTATTGAAACACTAATAACTGCTTAGAGTTTTATATTAGTATTCAGCTATTCTTAATTTCATATTGCAATATAATGATGAACCTTGTAAATCTGGATAAATAGTTGCATCAGTTATATTCATTTTTTGAAGAGTTTTTAATGCTTCAACTCGCTCTGTATTTGGCAATTGGAATTTAATTAATACTGGATCACAGTAGCAAAGATCGTTACAATTAGGGAAATATTGAGCTATAAGTGACTCTAGATCAGTATTTAATGGAATATATGCTAGTAAGCCGCTTTGAGCAATAAGCCTAGGATTGTCATCCATAAATGGTTTTAGAATAAATATTCTTTGGTTTTCATCTATTTGATTTGATTCATAAAAGTCTCGAAGCAATTTATAATTTAAGCAGGCCACAAGTCTATCAGAAGTTCTATCTTCTTCGTATGCAAAAAAGGTTGCTACATAAGGAGCATAACTAAAATCAAGCATTGGAGTAGCTAAACCGTAGTGTTGTCCCAATGCCCACCATTCTATATTACTTCTATAAACTTCTGGGTTGGCCCCTCTTCTTCCTCTAATACTATACTTAAAGTTTTCAAGCTGATATTGCAATACATTTGGTGGATTATATGATCCTGGAGTTTTGATAATACGATTGATAGAGGTTTCTATAAGCCAGTCAATATTTCCTTGACCTCTATAGATAAAATTTTGATTTTTTGTGTTAAAATAATCAGAATCAATTATATCTTGAAATTCATCAAATGAACTTACCTTGATTGTTAATATACCATTTTTGAAGGTATAATCACGCAAATTTTGTAAGGACATAATATTCCTCCTCATAATATAAGGATTTTTGTATCTTTTGTATAGTTTATTTTATTAAACATAGGAGAAAAATGTTAATAACTTTTTATCCATATAAGAAGGAATAGTAAGAAATAATTAATTATCTATAATCATAATTAAGTTTTCGGTTTAAAGCAGCTATTGTAAGATAGGTGTCTACTCCAAGTTTTGTTGCAGAATATTTTCCAGTTTCAGTAGTGAAAATGAATTTATGAAATAACAATTCTTTTAAGTGATGATGCAAATGGCCCCCTGCCATTTGAGTAAGTTCAACAAGTTCTCCACTGCTATATTGATTTTTTGATAAATGCCTTAGGATAGATATTCTTTGCTTTGAAGCTAAGACTTTGCATAAGGATTCTATTTCTGCGTCATCTTCTTCCGCATCTACAGTAAATAAAGAGGTTAGATTATAATTTCCTATATCATCTTTGTGATGCAGCACTGCTTGAAATAGTATGCTATCATTTTCCTCGAAATGTGGTTTTAGATTTTGCAAGTGGTCATTGATTTCACTCACTATATTTTGAAAATCAGTATCTAAATTAAGTATTTGGTTTTTATCTTCTGTGTAATTCTTATTGAAAACAACATTTTCAAGTCTTTCGATTCTTTGTAATAATTCATTTATAGTAGTCATTCTAGATCTCCTGTTAGTATGTTTTTATATAATTATATAAAAATATAATGAATTTGTAAACTTTATACAAGGAAGCCAAGGAAAACTTAGTAAAAATTATTGTACATTATTGTAAGATTTTCTTCTTAATTCATAGAATTACTACATACTTTGTTTACATTTTTCTCAGCAAGTTTTAAGGAAAATCTAAGGAGATACTCAATAAAGGGTTGTATACTTTTTATATAGAAGATAAGGAATTCGAAAGTAAATAACAAGTCCAAATATGAGACAGATATTTTTAGTTAGACAAGGAAACAGATTCCCCATATAGCAAAACTATCTAAGGGTTCTGTCGACGCAGTATAATTGAAAATACACTAGAATATAAACCGATGTACTTTCAGATGCCTAATTAATAATAAATTATTTTATAAAAAAGGGGAAAGCTATGAAAAATGCAGTTAGATTAATACCAAATAGCATTACGCTAACAAGAATAGTGATGACGGGAATATTGTCATATTTTCTTATACAACAATTTGCCTATAATCAAGGAAAATTCATTAATTTAATATTTATGTTTTTATATATTTGTGTTTCAGACTTAGTGGATGGGAGAATTGCTAGAAAAATGGGATGGACATCAACTTTAGGAGCAAAGCTTGATGTTTCTGCAGACTTGTTGTATATAATCACTTCATATTTGGTACTTATATTTCTAAAAGTTTTACCATTATGGTTTTTAATATTTGTATGTTTAAAGTTTGGTGAATTTGTATCAACCTCAAAATTTATTAAAAATTACAGCAAAGAATCAAATCATCCTTTTGTCTTTGACAGAGTTGGCAGGATAGTATCGGCAACATTTTTTGTTATCCCAGGGATAGCGTGTATTTTCAAATGCTTAATGATATATAATGGCATATATTTATTAAATTGTTTTTTAGGAGTAATAACTGTGGCAGGAATTTACTCTTCATATCAGAGGATAAGAAGTTGTGTTGAATTAGTTACGCTAGGTAGGGTTCAATCATAAAAATCTAGAAGTTTGAAGTTAGAGAAGAGAAAATTATATTTAGTTATGTTATTCATTAGATATTAGAAAGTAAACTATCAAAAATAATATTATCTAATTAGTATAAGAACAGTAGGGGGGGATATTTATGAAAAAGAAATCAGGTCTTTTTATTATTTTAGTTAGTATGTTAATAACAGTGGTATTTTGGTTATTTATTAAACCAACAAGAGATATACCATTGATAAGTCAATATTCTCAACTATTAGCATCATTTGCTTTAGTGGGATTTTGTATAATAAACTTTATTTCTACTAGGCATAGAGTTCTAGATAAACTCTTTAATGGATTAGATAGATCATACATTTATCATAAAGTTTTAAGTATTTCAGTTTTAATTATGATTGTAGTTCACAATGTTTCTATAGGGATGGGAAAGGATATTATAAGACAGTCAGGTAACAGAGTGCCTAGAGATCCTTATGCTATGTATGGAAGTTTTAGCTTATATTTATTTGTAATTCTTATTGCTGTTGCAATTCTTGCAAAAAAGCTTAATTATGAAAGGTGGAAGAATATTCATAAGTTTATGCTGATTCCATATGCCTTAGGAATTTATCATTATTATGGAAGTGCTAACTATGCTGTATTCTCAATGGATGCTTTCAGTGTATGGTTAGATATTGTGAATGTAATAGGTATTCTATCAGCAATTTATAGTATATTTATTTATGAAAAAACAGGTTTTAAATATCGGTTTAAAGTTAATAAGTTAGATACCGTTGCTAATGGTACCTTGGAGATTACAGGTAGTTCCTTAGGACGTAGTATGAAATTTAAACCAGGACAGTTTGCTTTTCTAAAAATAAAAGACAAAAGAAACAATTTCCCTTCACATCCATTTACAATAAGTCAAGCACCGAAGGAAGGGGAAATACAATTTACATTAAAAGCTTTAGGTGATCATACAAAAGAATTATTTGATACACTTAAGGTTGGAGATGAATTTTATGTAGAAGGACCTCATGGAGAATTTAACTTTAAAACAGGAGTTAAAAATCAAATATGGATTGCAGGCGGAATTGGAGTGACACCATTTAGAAGTTTTATGCAATCAGGAGTTCCCAAAGATTATTCAGTTGATTTCTTCTATGCCTATAATAATGAACAAGAAGGAGCATATGTAGAGGAATTACAAAGCTTAGCAGCTAACAGTAATTTTAAGTTGCATTTATTCAATTCAAAAGAAAAAGGATTTTTATCAGCTGAAGAAATTAGTAAGCATATATATAAAAAAGATAATATTGATGTTTATTTCTGTGGACCTAAGCCAATGAGGGAAAGCTTGAGAAAGCAATTCCAAAATAGTAAATTAAAGATTAATCAGTTTCATTTTGAAAATTTTCAATTTAAATAGAAACACTAGCTAATAAGATGATTTCTAAAAATATGTTCCTTTAGATTTAGAAATATAGAAAGGATAAAAATGTGGGGAAAAGCATGATAGAAAAATAAAAACACGGCAAATGCCGTGTTCTTTATTTTTCTTCTGGTATGCTCTTTAAGTGTATTGATTTAATGACTTGAGTGCTTTTATCAAATTCAAATTTTAATTGTTGACCATAATTACCGATGTTCTCAGAACTTTCGTAAGTAATAAAACCTGCTTGTTGCATCAAATCAGCTTTAGGTTTACCATAGGCAGCAACTACATCCTTGTAAGTTGATGCTAAAGTAATGCCTTTAGGTAATACTACTGTGTTTTTGTAGTCAGAACCTAATTTATCTACTTCTATGCCACCAAGCATTGCCTCATCAAATTTGGTTGTAGATTTACTAGTATTATAAAGTGTTACGATGATACGGCTCTCTTCACTTTTAGTTCCATCATCCATTTTAATATTATCTACATAATATCCAGTCTTTAAATCATGTCCTTTATCAGCAAAGTCATTATATTTCCATCCATCATTTTCAAGAGTTTTTGCTTTAATAGGCAAAGAATATTTCTTGCCATCTAAAGTAATGTCTCCACTTAAAGGATCTGCTTTCATTTGAGCTGTATAAGTTTTAATATCATCAGCCGTAAGTTTTTTTACTTCTTTTGCCTTAGCACAGCCAGAAAGTGTTAGTAAGCATAGGCATAAAGATAGAGTAACTATTCTTTTCATAAATATATCCCCCTAGACTCTTATAAAGTTTAATGAAAAATTTAATGTTACTAATAGTAACTTAATAATTATATCACAAAGGTTGAAATTTGTAACAATAATCTTTATTATTTACCTATAAAG
The DNA here is from genome assembly GCF_024345225.1 of Clostridium sp. TW13. Classification (NCBI taxonomy): domain Bacteria; kingdom Bacillati; phylum Bacillota; class Clostridia; order Eubacteriales; family Clostridiaceae; genus Inconstantimicrobium; species Inconstantimicrobium mannanitabidum. The sequence continues at coordinate 2,804,646 of NZ_BROD01000001.1, read as the reverse complement.
CTTACTTTTACCAAATACAAATCGGCAGATATTAATATCTTGGTTTAGATTTTTGAGCAATATAGAAATTATCTGCACCTATTTTTTTCATGGTATCATTATTTTGTTTCCATATCTCTGTAAGGGACTCATTATAGGTACTAGGAGTACAAGGATATTTTGAACATTGAAAACAAAAATCTACTTGTTCTTTTTTGTGACAACTGTTTATGCTACATTGACAATTAGGTTTATCACTAAATCTGCAGCCAGGGCAACTACCATTTGCAAAATGATTTAGAATATCTAAAAATTGTTCATAGTAGTTAAACATAGGCATGAAATCTTTTAGTTTATCTGCCATATTTTCAAAGTTAACTAAATTTTCTTTAAGCTCCTTGCTTAAAAGTACTATTTTGCTGTTTTCGTAAGATGCACACCTTGAGCAGTCATTTCCACAAGGGGCCAAATCCTTTAAAATTTCATTATAATTATTCATAACAATTCCTCCTAAAAATATCTTTCATTTATATAGATGCAATAAAAATAGGAGAGTCACGTTTTTTAAAAATTTTTCGATATTTTTACTATATATACATTCTGATGAATAAATTACATATTCAAATATACTGTATTGGTTGTTGATGTAGAATATCATTTAGATTTCATATAAGCTATAATTTTTGATAAAACATAATTCTTAATAAGCATGATTTTTGCATCTTAACGTATAGACTATATAATATTTATTATATGTATAGAACTGTTCCATAATAATGTTGGTGAAAATATCAGTGGACAAGTTACAAAAATTCGACATTTTTCTACCAACATTTAAGTGGAATAGTTCTATATGCATCTTTATAAACTTAAAGGTATCCATACTTTTGCAGAAATTTAGTTGCTAATATATTTTATTATGATTAACAATATTATGGATTTGTAAGTTTTAAATTAATTAGAGTTTATATACATAGAATTAACTATATTAATAACTTGTTGGTACCAATCATTATTAGGTTTTTTATCAGGCATGTTTTTATAAAGAAAATTTATCTTTCCACGAACCTCATTATTAAAACCATAGTTTGATTTTTTGTAGTCTAACTTGGCTAGTAATTTATGTTTGTTAGCTTGTTTTTGCATATTTTCTCGATTTTTTGAAAATTCAATCCATGCTGTGCAGCTACAGGGATTGTTTATACTTAAAATATTACAATGATTGCTAAAGAAAGAATCTAGATTCATACGAGCACGATAAAGCAGACCTTTGGTAGCACTTTTTGAAATATCAAGTAATGTAGCCACTTCATCTAAAGATAATCCGAACATATCAGTTAAAGAAAAAGCTATTCTTTGGTGAAGAGTTAGACGTCTCACCATGGCAAGAAAGCAACCATTTTGAAGTTCACGAATAGTTTCTTCAACAATAATTTCATCTTCAGGTTTTGTAGGAATATCCACAAGTAAAGTTGCCTCTTTTTCAAGAAGGCAAATATCATCGTAAAGTAATTCTGTATAATTAGTATTTTTTCTTTGTTTCATAAGAAAATTATTAAAGCATATTTTTCTTAGCCAAGCTTTAATTGCATTAGGATTTTCTAAGGTATCAATCTTCTGCCAAGCATTAATAAAGGTTTCTTGTGCTAAATCTTCTGCCATAGTTGGATGACAGGATAGTCTAAGAGCATAATTATAAACGTAAGTTCCATAGGTATTTATAAGAGTTTCAATGTCCATAAATTCACTTCATTTCTATATTTTTTTGTTAATGTTTAAGTTACCATTTTTAAACTGCAAAGGGGTTAGGCCAGTCCAACTTTTGAACGCTCTATGAAAAGCACTGGTTTCAGAAAATCCAAGAATATACGTAATTTCATCTATTGAAATATTTCTATCCTTAAGATACTTTTGAGCTAATTCATTTCTAACTTTCTTTAGTAACTTAATATAAGATGTATTTTCCTCATGTAAATATAATTGTAGGTTTCTCACACTCAGAAATAATTTTTGGGCAACAGTCTCAATTGAAGGACAACTACCTCTCTGTATTTCTTTCAAGAGTATTTCGTTTACTTTATTAGTGTAAATATTGTTATTATTTAATGTTTCAAGAGTTTCTTGAGCATTGTTTTCAAACATAAGTAATAAGTTTCTATTAGGTTCTATTACAGAAGTATTTAAGAGATCACTATCAAATATTAAAGCATTAGCTGATTGATGAAAATACACCTTGCTTTGAAATATTCTTTCATATTCAGAAGTGTCTTGTGGTTTAGGGTAAGTAAAATGGACCTCATGCAATTGAATATTTTTGTTGGATAGTAATCTAATATATGCAAGTATTCCAACAACTTTAAAATCTGAAAAATGCCTGTTGAATTTTAGAGATTTATCAATAGTTATATTGCTAAATACAGCATTTTTATCTATGATATGAAAATTAGATATACTAGTACTATCAATAATTTTTTCATATTTACAATATTTTGTCCAACATTCCTCTAATGTAGAACAATTCATTAAGATGTATCCTAAGATGTTGGAAAATCCTTTAGATAAATGTTCACCTTGATGAAGGCCAAGGTCATCATCCTGAGTTAATCTTGCAGCAGTTTCAATGATTTTTTGTGCTTCATCACCAGATAGTCTATTATCTGGTGATGATAATACAAAAGGCTTAACATTAGCACAGGAAATAACTTGATCTGTAGATATACCATAAGTATCAATATTATTTAAAAATGCTGAAATTTTTGTAGCTGAAATAGATGTCATAGAGTTCATATTTTGACCACCCTTAGAAATATATAGATATATAAATCTTATTTTTATTTGCGTTGAATGTCAATTATTTTGCGTGGACAATCATTTCTCCTGATAGCCCAATAGTATATAAATATATTAACAAGAAACAGGGAGATGAAATTATATGAATAAAACAGTATTAATTACAGGGGCATCCAGTGGAATTGGTTTGGAATTTTCAAAAATATTTGCAAGGAAAGGTTATAATTTAGTTTTGGTTTCACAAAACAAGGAGAATCTTGAAAAAGCTAAAAGTATAATCAGCATGGAAAATAGCAAAGTGCAAATTGTAACTATTGCTCAAAATTTAGCAACTCCATCAGCTCCTAAAGTAATATTTGATTATACAAAGCAAAATTCTATAAATATTGATATTTTAGTTAACAACGCTGGAATACAAGTATATGGTAACTTTTGTGATGTGGATATAGAAGATACCATAAACTTGATGTATATAAATATGTTTGCAATGACAAAGCTAACTAGATTATATGTTGATGGAATGATTAAGAGAGGAGAAGGAAAAATACTTAATATTGCATCTACAGGGGCCTTTCAGCCGTGTCCTTTAAATTCAGCTTATTGTGCATCAAAAGCATTTGTGTTACATCTTTCGGAAGGGATAGGTGAAGAGCTAAAGGGCACAGGAGTAACAGTTACTACTCTTTGTCCTGGGGCTACAAGGACTAATTTTGCAAAGAGGGCGAATATTGAAGGTATAAAAATATTTAAAGGGAAGTTACTAGATGCAAGCAGAGTAGCAGAGATAGGATATAAAGCTTTAATGAAAGGTAAATCAGTAGTTATTACAGGATTCTCAAACAAACTTGTTGCTGAATCGGTAAGATTTATTCCAAGAAGTATTGTTACAAAGCTTGGAATGAATATGATGAAGGAATAACTATTTCATAAAAAGCGAGTAGATATTAAAATACAAAAGAATAAAAATATATAAATATAAAAGAAGAAATATATATAAATATTTATAGGAAATACGCTGTTTGAGATGGTTTATTAGTATAATAAGTAAAGGTTAAAAAGAGTTTTTAATTTAGTATTTGTATGTTCACTGGCAATATATTTTTATTGAGTGTATTCATTTTGTGCTAATATAAATTAAGAAAGATTTTTTAATCAGTAATTGAGGTGAACTATGAGTAAAGAAGTAAAACGTGGTTACGTTCCAACAGATGAAAAAGAATTTAATGGTGAGAACTTAGAAAAAGTAAAACGAGCTCAATCAGATATATTCATGCTTATAGATAGAGGATATCCAATAAAGAATGCATCTACATTCGCAGGAAATCATTATTTATTATCAGAAAGACAGAGGCTAGCAATTGTAAGAGCTACTTCCCCTTCAGAAGATATACAAAAGAGAAAAAGTAAGCAAATTACAAGTGGGTTTGAAGGTGAAACTGTGTATATAGATGGACTAAATCTTATTATTTCCATGGAAATAGCACTTTCTGAATCAACAATGATTAAGTGTATGGACGGGACTATACGAGATTTGGCTGGACTTAGAGGTACATATAAGCTTATTGATAAAACAGATATTGCAATTAATTTAATTGGACAAAAATTAGAAGAGATGAAAGTAGGAAAAGTTTATTTTTATTTGGATTCGCCTGTATCAAACACAGGTAGGTTAAAGCAAAGAATATTAGAATTATTGGCTGGTGTTTCCTATGAGGTAAACGTAGAATTAGTTAACAATGCAGATGTTGTTTTAGAAACTAAGGGTTATGTAATATCTAGTGATGCTATTATTTTGAACAAGTGTGATAGTTGGATTAATCTTGCCTATGAAATTGTTTCAGAGAAATTGCCTGATTTAAAATATATAGATTTAAGCATTTAAAATGGTATAGAATAAAGGTTAGGCTTATAGATAAAATTAGTTGTACGGGGAGGGGAGTGTTGCTAGAAATCTATAAATTAAGAAATTAGTTATTACTAATACATTTTATAGGTTATTGGTAACGGCAAGAAATGATAATAGAAAATAAAATAATACAAGGTAAAAATTTAAGATGGCTACTTCGTTGCCCAAACAAAAACGATGCAGTTGAATTATCTAAACTCAGAGTTAAAATTGATGGTGAAACAGAATATATGGATAGGGAGTCTGGTGAAGGATTTTTATCACCAGAAGATTTTCAAAAAGTAATTTATGAGGATTCTGTGGCAGAAAAGAATATATTTTTAGTAGCAGAAGTAAATGAAAAAATAGTTGGATTCGCTCGTTGTGAGGGAAATACATTAAGTAGATTCAGACATAAAGCTGAGTTTGGCATATGCATAGCAAAGGAATACTGGGGTTATGGAATTGGAAAAGTACTGCTGGAAAGTATTTTAGAATGGGCAGATAATTCAGGAATTAAAAAGATTTCACTAACTGTTGTAGAGGAGAATGCTAAAGCAATTGAGTTATATAAGAGATATGGATTTGTAGAAGAGGGATTATTAATAAAGGATCGTCTACATAAGGATGGAAGTTACTATAATACAGTGCTTATGGGGAGATTAGCATAATGTATTTTTAGGATAGGACTTATCAATATAATAAGACTTATCAGATTAGGAAATTCTCATAAGAATATATTTTTTTAGTAAATAAAGTGAAGTGCACCACAAGTGTTATAGGTAACTAACATTTGTGGTGTACTTTTTTGTGGTTTAAAAGAAATTTGAGGATGTGTCATTTTATATAACGAATAAATTAGCAAAAATCATTAATTGTACATAAACCCTTCACAAAACCATGACAATTGAACTTTATTATATAGTTGAAACTAATAAGAGGTTTTGAAAAGTAAGTAGTGAAAGGGGAAAATAAAGTGAAGAAAGCTAATTTAAAAAGATATTCTTTTAAGATAAGTATAGTTGCTATTTTGATAGTATCATTATTTTTATGTATATATTCAGTTAAGAATTATAAGAGTAGTAATGTTTCAAATAGTAGTCAATTTGGAAGGATGCATGATATGTCTAATAACAAGAATGGTAGAATGAATCAACCTCCTAATATGCCATCTCCAAATAGCAGCTCAGGGAATGCTCAAAATGAGAATGGTGGGTTTCAGCCTAATAATATGCAAAATGGAAACAATGGCATGCAACATGGTATGGAAGGTGGCGTGGTACAAAGAGGAAATGCAGATACTACATACCTACCAGCACTTACAGTATATTCAGTAGTATTTTTAATAATGTGTTGTGTAATTTATTATTTTTATAAGCAAAAGAAAATAAAGATTAATTTATCTAATGAGAAGGTTATAATATTTACATTACTAAGTGTAGGATTTTTATTAAGAATTACAGTCTCAACACTTATGGGGGGGCATAATGATATAAATCTGTTTAAGAATTGGGCAGAAAGTGCTGCAAAAAGCTTAACACAATTCTACTCAAGTGCTATGCAAGCTGATTATCCACCATTATATATATATGTTTTAGGTCTAATAGGAAAGATTGCGACCATAGATGGATTAAGTTCATACTTTGTATTATTACTTAAGGTGCCATCAATAATTGCTGAAGTTATTACTGCTTATTTTATATATAAGCTTAGCAAAAAGCGCTTTAGTGTAGAGGTTAGTATTTTGTTAGCTACATTTTACATTTTCAATCCAGCAATATTTTTTGTTTCTACATTTTGGGGGCAAGTTGATTCTTTCTTTACATTATTACTTGTTGTTGCAGTATATTTACTATCAGAAAAGAAATACGTATTTTCATCAGCGATGTTTGCAGCCTGCGTACTTATGAAACCACAAGGAATTATATTTCTTCCAATATTGTTCTATGAATTAGTAGGACAAAGGAAGATAAAGAACTTTATATATGCAGCAATTTCTGCATTAATTACAGTAGTGGTAATAATACTTCCATTTTCTTTTGGTCAACAGAGTCCATTATGGATATTGAATCTTTACTCTAAGACTATATCAGAGTATCCTTTTGCATCTGTAAACGGATTTAACTTTTTTGCTTTGATTGGAGCTAATGGAGTGAAAAATACAACAACTTTATTCATATTTAACTACCATACTTGGGGAATGATTTTTATTGTAGCAGTATCATTATTCTCATGGGTTATATATGCTAAAGGAAAAAACAGAGCTTTTGTGCCAGCTATAGCATTATTCCAAATTGCAGGAGTATTTACTTTTTCATCAGGAATGCATGAAAGATATTTATTCTCTGCGGTAGCATTATCAATGTTAGCATTTATATATCTAAAGGATAGAAGATTTCTTATCTTAGCTTTAGGTTTTACTATAACTAACTATTTAAATATTTCTTCTGTATTCTTTAATATAGGGGACACGGCTTTTACTATGGCTCTTCAATTAACTTCATTAATGAATATAATTTTGGTAGGGTACTTAGGAAAGGTACTATTTGATAATGCAGTTGCTAAGAAAGATAATAGTGGTGAAAAAGTAACTGATGAGAAAAATCAAGCTATTTAGGAAGGTTGTTTGATTGTGTATTACTCTAAATAATGTAAGTCACAAGTTATAAGATATTGGTTTTATGAGTGTTAAAAGCATATAAGTAATCACATATATAGTTTAGATGTGTATAGAACTGTTCCACTTAAATGTTGGTAGAAAAATGTCGAATTTTTGTAACTTGTCCATTAATATTTTCACCAACATTATTATGGAACAGTTCTATATGGATAAAGGTTAGCAATATATTTGTTGCTAACCTTTATCATTTTTTTCTGATTTATATATAAGGCATAGATAATAAGGAATAAGTATCAGGTAGAGTATGTATCGTATCATAATATAGAAATTGTATTAAAGTGAAATATATTAAATAATAGTAATACAATATGATAAGATGTATGATCTTTGAGCTTCTAAAGTCAATGTTCAGGCTTCGATATAAATGTAACATGATAAGATATATAACCATAGTATAGTAACAAATATTATTTATAGTGGTGACAAAGGTGAATTCATACCCAATTGATACAATACTTTATACAATAGAACCAGATGACAACTTGGTGAGTTTAGCACAAAGATTTAACACAGATGTAGATACAATTGCTCTTGTAAATCCAAACCTAGACCTAGAGTTTCTTCGTAGTGGACAAAGAATTAATATCTGTCCTCAATATAGAGAGTATAATCGAATGAATATTGGCATGCGTTCAGATGTTAGTAAGACAGAAGCAGGATTGAAGAATTATTTGAGAATGCTTTGGGAGCAACATGGGACTTGGACAAGAATGACAATTGTTAGTTTAGTATTTGGCTTGCCAGATGTTGATTTTGTTGTAAAGAGACTTCTACGTAATCCAAAGGATTTTGAAGCAGCAGTAAGACCTTTTTATGGTGATGAAAAGGCAGCTAAGTTTGCTGATTTACTTACTAGCCATCTTGTCATAGCAGCAGATCTTGTTAAGGCAGCTAAGGCAGGAGATAATGAAGCTGCAAAAGATATAGAGAGAAAATGGTACGATAATGCTCATGAAATAGCTGCATTTCTTGCAAGTATAAATCCATACTGGTCAGAAGATGATTGGAGAGCAATGTTAGAAGAACATTTAAGAATGGTTAAGCAAGAAGCTGTTGATATGCTTACTAAGGATTATGAGGCTGGAGTTAATCAGTATGACGACCTTGAAAGGCAGGCATTAAAAATGGCAGACGTGATGACACAAGGGATAGTAGATCAATTTTCTGATGGTTTTACTCGTAAATCCACATCTATATAAACATATATAGAATACAAACCGAGGAAAAGAAGAATAATCTAGAAAGTTTTTATCATTTCTAGGTTATTTTTTATTTTATATGTATTTCTAATGAATTACATGCAAATAATAACTACGTTATTTAAAATTAATGTTTTATTAAGGAGGCCTTTTATGTCTAATAAAATGAAAACAATGGATGGAAATCAAGCTGCTGCTGAAGCATCCTATGCTTATACAGAGGTCGCAGCAATTTATCCAATTACTCCATCAACTCCTATGGCAGAGGGGGTAGATGAGTGGGCTGTTCATGGAAAGAAAAATATCTTTGGTCAGCCAGTAAAAGTTGTTGAAATGCAGTCAGAAGCAGGAGCAGCAGGAGCAGTTCATGGGTCATTAGCAGCAGGAGCACTTACAACTACATATACAGCTTCACAAGGGCTGTTATTAATGATTCCTAACTTATATAAAATAGCTGGAGAATTGTTGCCAGGAGTGTTTCATGTTACTGCTAGAGCTATAGCAACACATGCTTTATCAATTTTTGGTGATCACCAAGATGTTATGGCAACAAGACAAACAGGAGTAGCATTATTAGCATCTTCAAATGTTCAAGAAGTAATGGATTTGACAAATGTAGCTCATCTTGCTGCTATCAAGTCTAGGGTGCCATTTTTACACTTTTTTGATGGGTTTAGAACATCTCATGAATATCAAAAGATTGAAACTATTAATTATGAAGATATAGCAAAATTAGTAGATTATAAAGCTATAAAGGAGTTTAGAGATAGAGCATTAAATCCAGAACATCCTACTCTTAGAGGAACAGCTCAAAATCCTGATATCTATTTCCAAGGAAGAGAAGCTGCTAATAAGTTCTATGAAGAAGTTCCTAATATTGTAGAGAACTATATGAGAGAAATAGAAAAAATAACAGGAAGAGCTTATCATCCTTTTGATTATTATGGAGCTGCTGATGCTGAGAATATCATAGTAGCCATGGGGTCAGTGTGCGATACTATAGAAGAAACTGTAGACTATTTATCAGCTAAGGGTGAGAAGGTTGGAGTTATAAAGGTACATTTATATCGTCCATTCTGCTCAAATTATTTTATGAAAGTATTTCCTAAGACTGTAAAGAAGATAGCAGTACTTGATCGTACAAAGGAGCCTGGTTCTGTAGGTGAACCTTTATACCTAGATGTATGTAAGGTTTTCTATGATACTACTGATAAACCAGTTATTATTGGAGGACGTTATGGTTTGGGTTCAAAGGATACATTACCATCTCAAATTGTAGCTGTTTTCGATAATTTAAAGCAAGGTCAACCAAAAGATAGATTTACTATAGGAATAGTAGATGATGTTACTAATACCTCATTACAAGAAGGAGAGAGTATAGAAACAACTCCAGAAGGAACTATTAGTTGCAAGTTCTGGGGCTTAGGTTCAGATGGAACCGTAGGAGCGAACAAAACAGCAGTTAAAATTATAGGGGATAATACTGATTTATATGCTCAAGCATATTTTGCATATGATAGTAAGAAATCAGGTGGAAGCACTATTTCTCACTTAAGATTTGGAAAGCAAAGAATTAAATCTCCATATTTAATTAATAATGCAGATTATATAGCTTGCCATAATAAATCCTTTATATACAATTTCGATGTATTAAAGGGATTAAAGAAAAATGGTACTTTTGTTTTAAACTGTCCATGGAAAGACCAAGAACTAGAAGAAAATTTACCTGCATCAATGAAAAAGTATTTAGCTGAAAACAATATTAATTTTTACACAATAGATGCAGTTTCTGTTGCTAGAAATATAGGCTTAGGTGGCAGAATAAACATGATTATGCAATCTGCATTCTTTAAATTGGCAAATGTTATTGAGGTAAATCAAGCAGTAGAACTTCTAAAGAGTTCAGTTGAAAAGTCTTATGGTAAAAAGGGTCAAAAGATTGTAGATATGAATAAAGCAGCAATTGACCAAGGTATTGAATTAGTACATAAAGTCACTATCCCAGATACATGGAAGAATGCGCAAGCTAAGGACACAGCAGTGAAGGAAGAACCTGATTTTGTTAAGAATATTCAAAGAGTTATGGCTAGAAATGAAGGAGATAATCTTCCAGTTAGTGCATTCAATGGAATGGAGGATGGAACCTTCCCACTTGGTACTACTTCTTATGAAAAAAGAGGTATTGCAGTTATGGTGCCAGAGTGGCAAATTGATAAGTGTATTCAATGTAATCAATGTTCATACATTTGTCCTCATGCAGTAATAAGACCTTATTTATTAAATGAGGAAGAGAAACAAAAAGCAATTGATACATTTATGACAAAGGATGCTGTAGGAAAAGGACTTGAGGGATTAGGATATCGTATTCAAATAAGTCCTCTCGATTGTACTGGTTGTGGTAATTGTGCAGATGTTTGTCCAGCACCAGGTAAAGCTTTAATTATGAAGAGTGCTGAAGAGCAAATCTTAGAACAAGCAGAAAATTGGGAGTATGGACTTACTATAAGCACTAAGAATAACTTGATGGATCCAAAAACTTTAAAAGGAAGTCAATTTGTAAGACCATTATTAGAGTTTAATGGTGCTTGCCCTGGATGTGGTGAAACTCCATATATTAAGCTATTAACTCAATTATTTGGAGATAGAATGATGATAGCTAATGCTACTGGTTGTTCATCTATTTGGGGTGGAAGTGCACCATCAATTCCATATTCAACAAATTCTGAAGGAAAAGGTCCTTCTTGGGGAAATTCTCTTTTTGAAGATAATGCCGAGTACGGTTTTGGAATGTATATAGGTGTAAAGCAAATTAGAGAAAAGTTAGTTCAGCTAATGCAACAAGCATTGCAAACTGAAATTGCTCCAGAGCTTAAAGATGCATTCAACCAATGGTTAGCTTCAGTGGATGATGCAGAAGGCTCAAAAGAAGCTACAGCTAAAATAGTTGAAGCATTGAAAAATCAAGATTGTGAAAATAATCAAGTCTTCAAGGAAATAATGGAGAGGAAAGATTATTTGGTAAAGAAATCTCAATGGATAATAGGTGGAGATGGATGGGCATATGATATAGGTTTTGGAGGTGTAGATCAAGTATTATCCTCAGGAGAAGATGTAAATATATTTGTAATGGATACAGAAATCTACTCCAACACTGGTGGCCAATCATCTAAATCTACTCCAACTGGAGCTGTAGCTAAATTTGCTGCTGCAGGTAAGAAGACAAAGAAGAAGGACCTTGGAATGATGGCTATGAGCTATGGATATGTATATGTTGCTCAAATAGCTTTAGGTGCTAATATGAATCATGCTATTAAAGCAATTGCAGAAGCAGAAGCATATAAAGGACCATCATTAATAATTGCTTATGCACCTTGTATTAGCCATGGTATAAAATCAGGTATGGGCACAAGCATAGCAGAAGAAAAGAAAGCTGTTGAATCAGGATATTGGCATCTATATAGATACAATCCAATGTTAAGTGAAGAGGGAAGCAATCCATTTACATTAGATTCAAAAGAGCCAACAAAACCATTTAAAGAATTCATTCAAGGAGAGATAAGATACTCTTCATTAATGACTATGTTCCCAGATATAGCAGAAAAAATGGCTGATGCAGCTGAGAAGAATGCTCGTGAAAGATATGATAAATACAAATATCTAGCAGATAAATAACACTATAATAAAAAATAGTTAATCAAAAAGCTAGTATTATTAAGGTTTTACGTAAGATGAATAATATTGTAATAAAAAAATAGTATTACAATAAAAAAATAGCAAGAAATCTTTTCAGATTTCTTGCTATTTTTGATTAGCGTCTACCCAATCTTTAGCATTTCTTGTTTCACTTTTAGCAGGTACAGACACATTGGAAACAGGCTTTGTATCTTCTATATTTGCCCAAGCAGCTGTATCATGTTTTTCTATAGGTATTCCCATGAAGTGTTCTTTTTTATTTTTATCTTCCATAAAGGTCACTCCTTTTTTAAAATATATTTATCTGATTTTATTGTGCCCCATTACTATTAAATAATTAGTGGATAATTTATGATTGATTTATTTTCCATAGGACTGTTGGGATATATTACAACTAATTATTTGCTTCTAATATTTAGTGTTTGACTGCAATAATGGTTACATAGATGCAATTTTATTTTTCCAGACTATATATAAAATGAATTTAGAGTTATTAATAATTTTGTGGTTTGTTAATGGGTGTTAATATATATTTTCAAAGACTGTATAGAACTATTCCATCTAAATGTTGGTAGAAATAAGTAGAAAAATGTCGAAAGTTTTACGCTTGTCCACCAACATTTTATTGGAACAGTTCTATAGGTATTTAGTAACTTTAATTAGTTCCACTACTAATTTGAATTAGATATCTGAAAATAGACTAGTATACGTAATTATATATTTTTCAAGATGCCTTCTAAAATATATTATGTATAATATAGCTATAATAATTTATTAATATAAAAATACAAATTAAAAGAGGAGAGATTAAATGAATTTAGAGAATAAATATTATATAAATAATTCAGATTTAAAAATAACTTTGGAAGAGTTAAAAGATAAAGGAATTATATACATAGAAAACATACAGCGAGGGTTCAGTAAATATCCAAATTTAATAATTGAAGGTAGCGAGGAGTATGTGAATAATGCTGTTAAACAACTTGTTGCTGCAAATGGTATTGAAAATTCCTATGCAGATTTCTATTATGGGCGTTTAGATGAAGATGAAAAAAATAAAGTCAAGGAAGCTTTAAATGAAAGAGAAATTGTAATTGTAGAGTCACTTCAGTTAAGTAAAGACGACATTTTTGTTCACCTTAATGATGAGCTTCTTGAAATATTGTTAAAGCTTACATCAAAAGAAGTACTATTTAGCACGTTTTATTTTACTAAATATCCAACTTTGGTATGGGGAAACTATGGTAGAAGATATCCTGTGTTTTTTAAAGATGAGTTTGTTATGGAAACAGTAAAAGAACAGATTTGGGTTTAATTAAAATATTTTTTTAAAATGTTAAAGTAATACAATAAAGGAATAGGCATTAGGTATGCTTCGCCTCCACCATGAAACCCTCGACAATACACAAATGTATTGTCGAGGGTTTTTTATTATCGTAGATTAGACTATTTGTATAAGTATAATATATATAAATTTAGAGTTGAGGAGTGACTGATATTATAGCAGTTTTGATTAGTTCACCTTTTCTTTTTATGGGAGTAATCCCTTTAATAATAGGATTACTCTCTTATAAAAAGGGGAAAAAATATGCTTCTGAATCAAAAGTTATGGTATCGATAATAGTTAATGTTGTAAAAGGAGTTAAAATCTCTATTTCGTAAATAAAGTCACTTGAATAAATCAGGTGACTTTATTGTTTTTTAGCTATTAGTTTTTTTAAAAAGGAAAAATGAATTTGAACTTTCTATAATAAGTGGGTAGTTTACATATTTACATACATGCCCTTTTATATAAAACTGGTATTGCTGTTGCTACAAGGATTATGCCCATAAAAGCTGGTGCGGCATGACCAAGATATACATAGATTTGGCCTCCAACGATAGGCCCAATGATTTTTGCTAAAGCTTGAATAGATTGGCTTCCTCCTTGAATCCTTCCTTGCTCATTAGAATCGACAGATTTTGAGAGCATCCCGTTAAATGAAGGTCCAAAGATTGAGTCACCAAAACCGAATATAAACATTCCAGTGATAAAAAGAGTATAGAATGAGAATAAAGTAGATAAGGCAATAAAACTGTAGCCTATAATCTCCGAAACCATTCCAAGAATTGCTATCTGTTTATCACTAAGCTTTATTAAAAGTTTTGGCATTATGAACCCTTGTGAAATAATATCTTGAAAACCCATAATTGAAAACATAAGTCCAATCAGTGCAGGCTTCCAACTGAACGTATCCATTGTAAATTGTGAAAAAATTGCCTGTAAAGACCCATTAGGTATCCAAATTAAGAATGCTGAGATAAGCAGCCTTTGTAAGTTTTTCATGGAGAATATGTTTGCAAGCTGTATAAATGGGTTCAATCTTTCAAAGGTAAAATCTTTCATTCTATTACGCTTATCAAGGCTCTCAGGCATAAAAAAGAATCCATAAACAACATTCAATAAAGTTACTATTGCTCCAAAATACAAAGGTACAGAATAACCAAACTTGGCAAGTAATCCACCTAGAGTTGGGCCAATGATGGTGCCTACACCTACAATTGCACTCATCCATCCAAAATATTTGGTTCTATGTTCTTGAGGTATTATGTCTGAAAAATATGCAAAGATAGTGCCTATTGTTCCGCCTGTTATACCATCTATTATACGGCCAATAAATAGCACCCACAGAGCTCCTCCTATACCAAAAATTAGGTACCCTATTACAGAACCTAAAAGGCATACTAAGAGTACTGGTCGACGACCATATTTGTCACTTAAAGCTCCAAGTCCAGGAGCAGCAAAAAACACGCAGACTGCATAGATGGAAGTTAGCAGTGTGACAACTATAGCTTGTTCTTCAGGAGTCCTTATATACGGCTGCACTAAAAATGGTATAACAGGTGCTATGATTGTGAAGCCTATTCCGCAAAGAAATACGGAAATAAGACCGAATATTAAAGCATTTTTATTTACTGTTTGTTCTATATTATGTTTATTGTTTGATTTAAGTTTAGGCATTTGAATTCTCCTATAAAAAGTGATTGCTTTGTTTACTAGTCAACAAAATAATCATATCATCACTTTGTTTACTAGTCAACAAAAAGGTGATAATAAAAATGCAGCTTATTCCAATAGAATTTAGCTGCCTGTAATTTTATTTCATTAGTCAAATTCATCCGACTTAATATCTATACCATGTTTTTCTATTTCTGCATCCAAATGCTTACTATAATTTTCCACGAAGCTAAGCATACTGTCAAGTTGTTTCTCTGTTACCTGATCAAATACAACTTTATCCCGCTCTTGAAACTCTTTATGTAGCTTTTCATGGACTTTATAAATTCTTTGTCCTTCTTCAGTAAGTCTAAAATAAATTTCTTTCTTATTATCTGGCTTTTGATAGTTTTCAATGAGACCTTTTTTTATGAGCTTCTTGGTCATTTTGCTTATAGCACCCCTAGTCATGTAAAGCGACTCTGCGAGCTTTGTCACATTAGAATCTACATTTTTTCCAATGCATTCAATGTAATGTACTTCAGAGGATTTATACCCCTTAAAACTATCTTCCATCTTAGACTTATTAAGCCAAGCCATTTTATTAAATAACTCCCTAAAGCTGATCATAACCTGTTCTTCTTTGTTCATGGCATATCCTCCTAATCGTTGGTGCATTAAAAATATTATATTGAACTTTTGTTTCTATTTCAACAATATTAAATTAATTATTTTAAGAATTTGCTATACTTGAGAAAAGAGAGCAAAAAGTGTCTAAGTATTCACTAAGCAAATGGTAATTAAATAAGACACTTAATATTATAGTGGATTTCACATATCGTGCTTCGCCTCCACAAATGAAATCCATGACAATAAATAAATGTGTTGTCGTGGGGGGGGTACGTTTAGGAAATATTTTTATTCTAGAAGAAAATCAAATTAATCTATTTTAGAATATGATTCCAGCCAGATTTTTGTTGATTCTCTGCAATGAAATATTCATTAAGACTATTATCTAGCATTACCTTAACCATATTATCAAAACCATGGGCAAGTTTTAACAAATGAAGTTCATTAATATTGTGCCAAAAAACATATCCTTCTGCACCATGTTCTATTAAATTTCCTTCATATGAATATGTTTTGAATAGAAAAACTAAATATCTTTTATTCT